>CAISYX010000411.1 GCA_903889815.1 uncultured Gammaproteobacteria bacterium | reverse complement strand
TGCGCTTCGTGCGGAGCTCCAAGATCCAGATCCATCACACCCTGTGTATGGCCATGCTGCCAGAAGCGCGCCACGCGGCGTGCTTCTGCCTCATTGGCATTCACAGGGAAGGTGTCGTACTTGCTCTCGCCGATTTGCAGATACGGGGTGTCTTTCGAGCTGGTGATGTGATTTCCCTGAGGGTATACCAGCATTATGCGGTGTTTGCTGTTGGCGATCTGCCCGCCCAGGATGAAGCTGGCTTCAAATGTATTCCCGAGCTTTGCGTGTTTTTCCTGCTGCGCCAGGCTCACATCGCCGAGATAATCTGCAGCGTCGCTGACGGTCTCCACTGTCAGCAGGCTGACAGTGGCGCGTTCCTTGATATCGCGCTTGACCTGCGCAATGGTGGCCTGTGTCGTGGCCAGATTGCCTGCAGTCAGTATGACGAACTGGCGCTGCCCTTCCACTCCAAACCTGTACATCTTGCCATAGGTGCTGACCTGGTCGATGCCCGCATTGGTCCGCGAATCAGAGCAAAAGACCATGCCTGCATCTACTGCGATTGCCACACAATACGTCATGATTCATTAACCGGGGTTGCTGGTGGGTTACTGCAATTTGAAAATACATCGACTTGAACAGTACACTAGTTCTCAAGGAAGGTGAATAGAAGGTAGGGTCCTTTTTGACCCGTGCGTGTGGTGTTATTTCGAGGGGAGCGACGACTCACCTCTGCAAGTTGGAGAGGTGTCATGCCTGCACGTGTGGCAGATCAATGATCGTCGAGACTGTCGTCGAAATCGTCAAAATCGTCGACTTCGTAAGTGTCCTTGTATTTCTGGTCGCCACCGTCCTCTTCGAACTGAAGGTCGCCGTACATGCGCTTCCAGTCTAGCCTTTCTTCTGTACGTCGGCGAAGCTCAGTCAGGCGGCGCTTGTGAACACGCTTGTCACCGGGCTCTTCCGGCTCGGCCTCTGGTATGAAGGCGGCAGAATCAAAAAAGTCCTTTGAGGTATCTGCGATATCATCCCATTGATGACTTTTCATGTGATTAATCTCTCGCTTAATCAGGTTGTATCAGACGTATTGCCAAGCGAAAATGCATTGTTTCCATTCCACTTTTTGCGTTTTGTCAAGTGATTCCGACGGGCGCATTACGTTGCGAATTATGGGGTTAAAATCCGAGAAAGCAATAGAGCTCCCCATTATTTTTAGGTGATCATCAATCAGCAGAGATTGTCGAAAATCATCATTCAAACCAAGCGCAATCTCGCATAATTCAGTGACATATTCGTGTCAGTCTGCAGGGGCAAAAATGTATGGTGCGTGATTGTCTTGACTGTGGAATGAGGATCTCTGCGGACATCCATGTTTGCCCCAAATGCGACGCTGTCCTGCGCTCTCAAACCGATGGTTCCGTTCTGCATCGCGATATTGCGCATCAACATGAGACTCTAACGGTCGCGCTGCAGAAAATGGCTGCGATTCTGGAAGAAGGGCGCAGAGGGCATGCCTGTGCGGTGCGACTTGTGGTGGGCCGAGGCCTGATCAGAGACGAAGTAATGCGACAGCTCAGCTGGCTTGCCATGAGTGGTGATATTCTCGAGTTCGACCACTGTGCCGGCAATACCGGTGCCATCATGGTGACCTTGCGCAGGCTGCCTGGGCGCGGATTTGAGTAAGTTCTGGTGCGGCCGTAGTTAGAGTCCGCGTTCGATCAGACGGAAATCCGGGACAATTACCGGGTCAAGTTCTTCTTCAACCGGAATAAGTTCGGAAGGCGGCTTGGCATTGGGTCCGAAGGAAAAGCTGAAGCTGCCCCGTGCGACAAAATTGCTTGGATCGATGGCAGCCCACTCGACCGTGTAGTAGTCGGCAGCAGGCAGGGGCGGCAGATTCCAGAAAAAGACCCTGCTTGCGTCCGGGTCATACCGAAACCCTATGTCGACCGGTTCATTACCCGGGGCCTTCAGGCTCAATTTGACAAGTCGCACATAGGTACTGAAGCGCATCATCAGATCGGCCGGAGCCTCGGCGAGCACTTCGTTCTCTACCGGCGCTGTTTCGGTAACGACATCACTGTTGGAATTGATTGTCATGACATGCTGTGCGTGCGACGAAGCGGCCAGCAGCGTGATCAACAAGGCGACAAGCCCGGTCAGGTAGCGCGGTCCGCTGAGGGCGGCAGAAAAACAATTCAACTTCATGGGGCGGTAATCCTTGCCAGCGCGATAGGTGCATAACCGCGTTTTTATAGCATGACCTGGACCTGGCTTGTAAAGAAGAAAGTGGGCGGCCGAGGAGCTTGCCAAAAGCCGGGGGTAGATTTGGGCGCGAGCGTCGAAGTGAGGCCGGAATTCGTCAGAAAATTCAGTATGATTCTGGCTGATGAATTTCGAAAGTCCTCGGAATTCAGTAATACGCCAGAACTATTTCGGTTTACGGAAGACGCTTGCCCTTTACCGTGGTCATATGGCCGTGTCCAAAAGTGCCTTAAATGAGGCGCCAAGGCCACTGGATGTCAGCTCCGTAGCTGCACCGCCTGATCCAATAACAATAAAAGGAGGCGCCCCATGCGTGTTTCGAAAGCACTCGCCCTATACGTATTCCACAAGACTGGCGGAAAGTTGACAGCCGCTGCTTTACTGGCCTGCGCCGTGCTCAGCCCCTCTGGCGTGCTGGCTCAAGGAGCCGACAGTGTGACCTTTCACAAGGACATCGAGCCCATTCTGCAGCGCAGCTGTCAGACTTGTCACCGCGTCGGCGGAGTGGCCCCAATGTCGTTGGTTACCTATGACGAAACAGCCCCATTCGCCGGTCTGATCGAATACAAGACAGGATTGCGTGATCGCGCGGGCGCGATGCCTCCTTATTACCTCGAGAAGGACATCGGGATTCAAGAATACAAGGACGACCCGTCCCTGACCGATGAAGAAGTCGCTGCCATTTCGGCCTGGGCAAGATCCGGTGCTCCGAAGGGGGATAGTGCAGATGCCCCGGCACCTCGCCAGTTCAGTGAAAGCGGTGTATGGACTGCCGGTACTCCCGATCTGATCATCAGGACAGAAGACGTCACTGTGCTCGGGACTGCTCCTGACTGGTGGGGAGATATTCCCCGCGTTCCGACCGGCCTGACTGAAGATCGCTACGTTGCCTCGGTCGAAATCCGCGAAGTCAACGACGTTGACACCAGCGGTGCTGCGGGAACAGTTGGGGGACGCAACATATTTCACCACATGATCTGGAGCACGCAGATCCTCGACGAGAATCTGGTTGCCGTGGAAGGGGAAGAAGCCGTCGGCTGGCCTGTGCATGAGATTGCCCGCAATCCCGACATTTTTGATCCTGAAGGCGGACGCCTCCTGAAAGCCGGGTCCTATGTCGTTTCTGACTCCGTGCATCTGCACTCCACAGGCGTGGACACCACTGGGCACCTGCTGATCGGTTTCCGCTTCCATCCCGTTGGCTATGAACCAAAATATCAGCGCGCCTCTCTGTCTCTGGGCAAC
>CAISYX010000410.1 GCA_903889815.1 uncultured Gammaproteobacteria bacterium | reverse complement strand
TGCCCCTCGGGCGGGGCCACAAAGCCGGGCGTGAAGTTCGCGGAGTCGTAACTGGAGTCGGATTCGTGCACCGACACAATGTCCACAAACCCGTCCCGGTCGATGTCGGTCATCACCAGGCCATCGCCCCCGCTGAGCACAAAGTCGAGCACGGCGGCGTCATCCACCAGATGCTCGCGCCAGCTGATGTAGCGGCCGTCGCTGGCGGTGGCCTCGGTAAGCTCGTCGCCCACGCCTTGCGCCAGCAGCGGGTGACTCAGCCCCGTGCAGGCCAGGGCCAGCCACAGGCATGCGCGACGGGGTGTGGCGGTGGGGAGGGGCATGGGGGTGTCCTCTGAGTAATTGTTATTGAACGCAATAGTTCGGATGGTAACTGCGGTGAGGGGGGGATTGGCAATGGGGGTGGGCTGGGTGGCTGGAATGGGGGGTGTGGGCTAGGGTTGAAGTACAGCCGCAGAGTTTCAGCTGCGTCACCTCGTTGATACCCGATACGCCATAGGTTACAGTGCCCATCATGATTCGGAGCTTCAAACACAAGGGTTTGGCCGAATTCTTCAGGTCCGGCAGTACAGCCGGCATTCAATCGGCTCACGCGAACCGACTCCGACTGATTCTGGGTCGACTTCACGCCGCTACCTCACCAAGGGATATGGATTTGCCGGGCTTGCGCTTGCACGAACTGGTTGGCAATCGCGCCGGTACCTGGTCGGTTAATGTAAATGCAAATTGGCGTGTCACGTTCATTTTCGTGGGTGAGGATGCCGAGATCGTCCACTATGAAGACTATCACTGAGGGAACACCATGCTGATGCACAACCCTCCCCACCCCGGGGAAATCATCAAGGAACTCTGCCTCGATCCGTTGGGCCTGTCCGTGACCGAAGCCGCCGATGCTCTGGGCGTCAGTCGCAAGACACTGAGCGCCATCCTCAATGGTCGGGCAGGCATCAGCCCCGAGATGGCTGTGCGCCTCTCCATCGCCTTCGACACTTCTGCAGAAAGCTGGCTCAACCAGCAATCTCAATACGAACTCTGGCACGCCGAGCAGTTGCGGGGGCAGTTGCAGGTCCGGAAGCTTGTGGCGGCATGAAAGTGTTGCGCCATTCCGCAGACGTTCATCATCTGCAGGCTTGCACCGGATTCGTGGTCTACACTGAAGTTGAAGACCAACGAAGGTAATGCCAAGTGGACACGATGATACTTGACGGCTACCACGCCAGAATCGAATACGACGCCGAGCGGGATTCATTCCGGGGCACAATCTTCGGCTTGAACGACAGCGCGAAGACGTTCGCGATGCGTATGAACAACTTTCCGCAGACTATGACGAGCGCAGGACGCATATTGTGCTTCAGCAACAAACGGGATCGACGCAGGATCAGACTGCTGACACAACGCAGCAGGACAAGGACAATATTTCCGGTTAACGGTAGACTCCCCACCATCTTGTTTCAGCATACTGCCCCGGCGCACTATGCCTCCAGAATCCGTACCAAGAGGTCTTTCAAACCCCCCATGCCCCTTGTCATTCTTCTCTGCGGCCTGCTCGTCGTGGCCACCACGGTGCTGCACTACGAGGTGCTGCGCTTCATCAACGGCTGGCTGCCCTCGCTGGTGTTTCCCGAGCGGGCCAAACTTGTGATCGTCATCCTGGTGGCCTTCGTCGCGCACATCGCCGAGATGGGGCTGTATGGGGCGACGCTCTTCAGCCTTGTGTCCTGGGGCGGGGTTGGATCGCTTGAGGGCGGGCCGGGGTTCTCGCTCATGGCCTGCATGTATTTCTCGGCCGAAACCTACACCTCGCTAGGCTTCGGCGACATGACGCCGCTCGGCCCCATCCGCCTGTTCGCGGCCGTCGAGGCGCTCAATGGCCTGCTGCTGATTGGCTGGTCGGCCTCGTTCACCTACATCTCGATGGAGAAATTCTGGCTCAACAAGCCCGCGCATCGCGCGCACAAATCCGCACACTCTGAAAATGGAACGCACAGTGATAGTTGATCTGCAAGACACGCCCGAATTCATCCCCACCATCGCCGCCTGGCATCAAGCCGAGTGGGCGGCGCTCAACCCGGGCGAGACCCTAGAGCAACGCATCGCGCGCATGCGCCACTACCTCTCGGACGACGTCATGCCGCGCATGTTCGTGTGGGTGGAAGACGGGCAGCCGGTGGGCACGGCGGCGTTCGTGCGCAGCGACATGGACACGCGGCCCGAACTCAGCCCGTGGCTGGCCAGTGTGTACGTGAAGGCGGAGTGTCGCGGCAAGGGCGTGGGCGCCGCGCTGGTGCAGAAGGTGCTGAGCCACGCCGAGGCGGCGGGCTTTCCCGAGCTGTTTCTGTTCACGCCCAGCAAGGAGCATTACTACGCGAAGCTCGGCTGGCACACGTTGTTCCACGAGGACTATCACGGGCAGAGGGAGACTGTGATGAAGATTGGGTTGCAGGACTGATGTCAGTCTCGCTTCGCCCCGCCACCCCCGCCGACGCCCGCGCCCTTGCCGTACTCGCCGAACGCACCTTCCGCGACACTTTCGCCGCGCAAAACTCGCCGCAGAACATGGACGCCCACTGCCGCGCCCACTATGGCGAGGCGTTGCAGTTGGCCGAAATCGCCAGCACCGACCATGTAACGCTGGTGGTGGAGGCCGATGGCCTGTTGCTGGCCTACGCGCAGTTGCGCTGGGGTACGGCGCCGGCCTGTGTGTCGGGGCAACAGGCGGCCGAGATCCGGCGCTTCTATGTTGACGCGCCCTGGCTCGGCAAGGGCATCGCACACACGCTCATGCAGGCGTGTCTGGCGGCGCTGCTGGAACGCGGCAGCCACACGGCCTGGCTGGGCGTGTGGGAGCATAATCCGCGGGCCATCGCGTTCTATCGCAAGTGGGGCTTCACGCCAGTGGGCGAGCACTGCTTTGCGGTGGGGGATGATCCGCAGCGGGATGTCATTTTGGAGAGGGGGTTGTAGATTTTGTCTTGCAGTCCGAGCTTGCGTATCTTTCGTTTGTTTCGTTTATTTCGTTTGTGCTAGTCTGGCGCTTGCCAATCAACTACCCACGAATCTTCAGGGAGGCCAGGCGATGAACAAGTCGAGAATTGCTCACCTGCCAACACCGCAGGAAATGGAACAGGCGCGCCAGTCCAGCCACACACTCTCCAAATATGCCAACGCCGAACGCGTCCAGCTTGCTTTGCGAGGTAGTAATGGCGAGGCAGATGACTTGATACTTCCCGGCCAGGTGCTGCAGCTGTTACTGGACGTACTGGCAGAAATAGCCAAGGGAAACGCCATCAGCCTGATGCCGATGAACCAGGAAATCAGCACACAGGAAGCCGCAAGTCTGCTCAATGTCAGCCGCCCGTTTCTGGTGGGCTTGCTCGAAAAAAGCGAGATCCCTTTTCGCAAAGTCGGTGCTCATCGCCGCGTGTTTCTGAAAGATGTGCTTGACTATAAAGAGCGTATCGACCAGCGACGCGCGCACACACTGGATCAATTGGCGGCACTGTCGCAGCAGGAACAAATGGGGTACTGAGGGGTGAGCAGGTTTTCGGTGATACTCGATGCTTGCGTACTATACCCGGCGCCTCTTAGGGACTGCTTGTTGCGCTTGGCTTTGACGGACCTGTTCACAGCGCGCTGGACCGACCGCATTCACGATGAATGGATCGAGGCACTGCTGCGCAACGGCAGATTTGACCGAGAAAAAAACTGATGGCAATCCGCGACTTGATGGACTCCAACGTTCGAGACGCCAAAGTCACTGGCTATGAAAGTCTTGTTGAATGTCTGGAATTGCCAGACCCGGATGATCGACATGTGTTGGCTGCGGCCATTCGCTGCAATGCGGACGCCATTGTCACCTTCAACCTCAAGGACTTTCCGGCTGACGCACTGCGTCCATATGGCATTGATGTGATTCACCCTGATGATTTTGTCTGCTATCAGATTGAAATGGCGCCCTCGCGCTGCTGCGAAGCACTGCGAAAGCAACGCCTCGCATTGCGCAACCCTGCGCTTGCAGTTGAAGATTTTTTGTCGGTTTTGCAAAGACAACAATTGCCGCAAACTGTCTCAGTTCTTCGCGAATTCGTGGAGTTTCTTTGAGCCAGTTGGCCAACCAGGAATTGAAAGCCTTATGCCCTACCTCGACTGCTACCTCGTCCCCGTCCCCCGCGCCAACCGCGCCGCCTATGAAGCGCTGGCGCGTCTGTCTGCCACTGCGGTGAAGGAGCACGGCGCCCTGCGCATGCTCGAGTGCTGGGCCGACGAGTCGGGCCCCGAGGCAAACACCTACCATGCCGACGCGGTACGGCAGGAGTCAGCGGACTACAACGATTTCCGCAAGGCGGCAGGGGCCGGGCCGGATGAAACGGTGGTGATCTCGTATGTGGAATGGCCGGACAAGGCCACGCGCAACGCGGGCATGGCGAAGGTGACGGCCGACCCGCGCATGCTGTTTGCGGACATGCCGCCGGTGTTCGATGGCCGGCGCCTGATCGCGGGCGGATTTCTGCCCATCCCACTGGACGTCGATGCATGCTGATCGTCATCGAAGGCATCAGCGCTGCCGGCAAGACCACCTACGCATCGCAGTACGCACCCGCTTTGGTGCCCGAGCTCGTCTGCCCGGCGCCAGCGGGCGATGACGCGGCGGTGGGCGAGTACTGGAGCGACCGCCATGCGGAACGCTGGCAAACGGGGCTGGCGCTGGAGCAGACCCACGGCACCGCGTGCTTCGACACCGACCCGCTGAAAATTCACTACGCCTGGTGCCTGTGGCAGACGGGCCACGGCACGCGTGCCAGGTGGCTGGCGACGGTGCAGGCCACCCGGGCGCGACTGCTGCGCCGGGAGATCGGCTTTGCCGACGTGATCGTGCTGCTGGAGCCCGACGAACAACAGGTGCGGGAGCAGCAGCGGCAGGACACGCGCCGGCGACGCGGCAACTTCGCGGTCAATGTGCAGCTGCAGGCGCCGCTGCGGCACTGGTATTCGGTGCTGGAGTCCCTGGCGCCGGGCCGGGTGATGTTCGAGGGGCATCTGCAGCCGCACGTCGCGGGGGGCGCGCCAAGGGAGGATCGTTACAGCGTCGGCCTTCTCGATGCGCTGGTGGACACCGCCCAAACAAAAACCCCCTGAATTTCCACCTCGACGGCGAACATTCAGGGGGTTTGGTCTTGTCAGCAGCGGCTCAGGTTTCCCTGACCCGTTTGCTCGTTCTTACTCCGCCGGTTCCAGACGCACGACGGCAGTCGGGGCACGGCTGCGGTCTTCCAGCGCAACATAGATGAAGCCATCCGGGCCCTGACGCACATCGCGGATACGGCCGAGGTGGTGCAGCAGGGTTTCTTCCGTGCTGACGCCCAGACCATCTTCAGTCAGGGTCAGACGGGCCAGCTGCTCACCGGCCAGGCCGCCGGCGATGATGCTGCCGTTCCACAGCGGGAACTGCGAGCCGTTGTACACAATCAGACCAGAGGCAGCGATGGAGGGCACCCAGAAGTACTCAGGATCTTCCAGGCCTTCTCCCGTAATGGACTGGTGAATCGGGGTGCCGGCGCCGTACGCCACGCCACGACCAACGATTGGCCAGCCGTAGTTCTTGCCAGGCTCTACCAGATTCAGCTCGTCGCCGCCCTGCGGGCCGTGTTCGGTCATCCACAGCTTGTCAGTGACGGAGTCGTAGAACAGGCCCTGGGGGCTGCGGTGTCCGTAAGTCCAGATGGCCGGCTCAGCGCCGTCCTGGCCCACGAAGGGGTTGTCGCTGGGCACGCTGCCGTCATCGTTCAGACGCACGATCACGCCGTGGTGGTTGGAGATGTCCTGCGCCGGGTGGGCTGCCAGATCGCCAGTGGGCGGTGCCATGCGGTCGCCCAGTGACAGGAACAGGTGGCCCTCCTCATCAAACACCATGCGGCCGCCGTAGTGGCCCTGACCATTGGCATTGGCCACGAAGATCTCTTCCACGTCTACGAACTCGTCATTCACGAAACGGCCACGCACGATGGTGGTGGTGGAAGCGCCCTGCTCGGCCAGGGGCTTGGCGAAGCTGATGTAGAGATACTGGTTGTTCGCAAAATCCGGGTGGGGAAGCACTTCAAACAGGCCGGACTGGCCGCCAGTGGTGAACACTTCCGGCACGCCGGGCACGGCGTCAGGCAGCAGCTGGCCGTCACGCACAATGCGCAGACGTCCTACGCGCTCGGTGATCAGCATGTCGCCGTTCGGCAGCCAGGCCATGGACCAGGGCACCTGCAGGCCGTCTGCCACGGTCACGATCTTGAAGTCGTGCAGGACCGACGTGGTGACGTCGGACTGCGCCTGGACAGCGCCAACACTGCCCAGACCGATGAAGAGTGCGGTCACTGCCATATAGCGTCTTAACATGAAAATCTCCTTGTTTTATTCAGTAATGAGCAATCGGGTCGCCATCAGGCGTGTCTTCAAGACCGGAGCCGCTGGGAAAACGTTCCGGCATCTGGCGCGGGTCCGGCCATATTAGCGGTCGGCCCGGCAAATTCAAAGCTTGCAGATGCTGGCTGCGGTAACGGACCATTGTCATCCACTGACCCGTCTGCCTGCAGGAGCAATCGCCATGAAAACCTTCTACGCCCTTTGCTGCATTCCTGGATTTCTGCTGCCCTGGAGTTTGTTCATCCCGTGGCTGC
>CAISYX010000409.1 GCA_903889815.1 uncultured Gammaproteobacteria bacterium | reverse complement strand
GATGACTATCTCGTGAAACCCTTTTCCTTCTCCGAATTGCTTGCACGAGTGCGTTCGCTACTGCGGCGCGCGGGCGGCACTCTGACCTCCGACCGTCTGGAGGTGGACGATCTGGTGCTGGACCTGTCGCGCCGTCGTGCCACGCGCGCCGGTGTCCGTCTGCATCTCACCAACAAGGAATTCGCTCTTCTGCAATTGTTGGTGAGACATCGGGGAGAAGTCTTGCCACGCTCTCTCATTGCGTCTCTCGTCTGGGATATGAATTTCGATAGCGATACCAACGTGATTGATGTCGCGATCCGGCGTTTGCGTGCCAAGGTGGATGACCCGTTCTCGACACGGTTGATTCGTACGGTCAGAGGGATGGGTTACATACTGGATACTGGCGATGAAAACTGATTCCTCCCAGCTCTGGTCTGTCTCATTGGCGCTGCGTGTTACCGCCTTCGTCGGCATTGCCACTACGACAGCATTCCTGGCGTTTGCCTGGCTCGTGGAGCGTTCGATTGATCAACATTTTGTGGAGCAGGATTTCGGTGAAATCGAGGCAGTAGTCAGCGCCTTGCAGTTGGCGTTGGAAAGCGCTGAAGTCGTGAGCAATTCACAGTATTTGCACGAGCAACTTGCTGCCGCTGGTGTTGGGCATCACGGTGTGCTCTTTACCGTTATCGATGACGCACACCAGGTGCTTCATGACACGGCTGGTTCCGAGCTGGCGTCCATGGCTCTTGGCGTGGAGCAAGCTACTACCGTTGCTGTCGAGGCCTTGCAGATTTGGACAACACAGCAGGGCACCTATCGCGGCATTGTCCTGAGCGTGAATGGCTACACCGTCGTTGTTGCCATGGCGATGGACTTTCATCTGCATTACCTCGATCAACTGGATCGTGATTTATGGTTGATCAGCGTAGCCGCGAGCATAGTGACCATTCTGGTAGCGTGGTTTGCAGTGCAGAGGGCGCACGCCCCCATTCGCCGTATTAGCGCCAGAATGCTCTCGGTGACCTCGGAGCGCATGGATGTGCGACTGGACCCCGCACAGGCCCCAGTGGAGCTCGGCGAATTGGTGTTGTCCTTCAACGTCATGCTGGAAAAGCTGGAAGAAAACTTCCGTCGTCTTTCGCACTTCTCCGCAGACATCGCCCACGAATTACGCACACCGATCACGAATTTGACAACGCAGACACAGGTTGCGTTGTCGATGCCTCGCAGTGCAGAGCAGTATCAGGAAATCCTCTACTCCAATCTCGAAGAGTTGGAGCGCATGGGCAAAATGGTCGCTGACATGTTGTTTCTGGCCCAAGCCGATGACAATCTCATCAAGCCCGAGTCAGCCGATGTACACCTGCGTCGCGAGTTGACGGGATTGTTCGAATATTTCGAGGCTTGGGCCGAGGACCGCAATGTCCGTTTCGAGTTGGTGGGAGAAGATATCACTGTCCAGGGAGACCGCCTGATGCTCAGGCGTGCGTTCAGCAATCTGCTGAGCAATGCCCTTTTGCACACCGCAAGCGGTGAAGCTGTGACCGTCACCTGTACAAAAAATCCAAACGGCGTGCAGATCGACGTCGAGAATCCTGGCCCGGAAATTTCGGCCGAGCATCGGGCGCTGATTTTTGAACGTTTCTATCGCATTGATCCGGCCAGACGGCGCAGCAGCGAAGGGGGAGGTTTGGGGCTGGCAATTGTCAAATCCATCGCCCAGGCGCACGGTGGCGATGTGATGGTCACGTCTACCGGGGGAAAAACCCGGTTCACTGTGACCTTGCCCTGTGGACAATCCAGAACCCCAGCGTCGGCACCATGAGCCACTGCAAGACAGGGGTGAGGCCTGTGCCGAACACTGGCAATCGTGGCATGGATTCTTTATAGGCCCAGGTTCTACGGATATCGACATTCAGCCACTCACTGAATACCGTGTAGAAGAGCCCGAAAGCGATAGCTGCAATGGCGACGCGCAGAAAATGCTGTTCAGGCCATTGATGCTGTCCAAAGACAATGACTGCCAACGTCAGCGCACTTGCAGCGATCAGCAGATCTCCACCAGTGCAGTGGATGACCGCGAATAGAATTTCAGTGGCAGACCCCGTGTCCCAAAGAGTGTAGAAGGGAAGATGGAGGAACTCCCAAAGCAGATGTGCTGGCGCGATTACCAGGAAATATGTCGCCAGCATTGGATGCAGTGTCAGCAGGTGATTAGTCATGGGGTCACGTTACACCCTTGACGGGTAAATCAAAATCGGATTCAGCTTCAAGAGGAATAGTTTCATGCCAGAACACTCAGGTCACCATACCCACCAGCCCCCCGCTCATCATTCAGACGACGATAGGCAGCAACAGACGCCATCTACTTCTGCAATCTTCACTTGCCCCATGCATCCGGAGATTCGTCAGCCCGGACCGGGCAGTTGCCCCATTTGCGGGATGGCTCTGGAGCCGGAACAGGTCACTGGCGAAGACACTGGTCCTTCTGCCGAGCTCATCGACATGACTCGCCGCTTCTGGATTGGCCTAGTGCTCTCTATCCCGGTGCTGGTACTCGAAATGGGGGGTCATCTGTTCGGTCTCGATCACCTTATACGCCCGCAGTTGTCGAACTGGGTGCAGATGGGATTTGCAACGCCAGTAATTCTTTGGGCGGGTTGGCCATTCTTCGTGCGTGGCTGGCAGTCATTAGGCAGTCGCAACCTGAACATGTTTACGCTCATTTCTCTCGGCACAGGGGTGGCATTGCTGTACAGCCTCGCCGCCACATTTGTGCCAAGGGCATTTCCTCTGGCCTTTCGGCAGGTGGACGATTCCGTCGCCGTGTATTTCGAGGCTGGTGCCGTCATCATCGTGCTGGTTCTGCTCGGTCAGATACTGGAACTGCGAGCTCGTGAAAAGACTTCAGGCGCCATCAGAGCCTTGCTCGATCTGTCACCGGCAACAGCCCGCAGGCTCGATGAGCTGGGAGGGGAGTCGGACGTCTCTCTGGATCACGTTGTCGTTGGTGATCGATTGAGGGTGCGCCCTGGTGACAAGGTACCACTGGACGGTGAAGTGCTGGATGGTGGCTCACACGTAGATGAGTCGATGGTGACCGGCGAGCCCATGGCTGTCACCAAGAAGGTCGGCGATCATGTGATAGGTGGCACGATCAATCAGCAGGGCTCATTCGTGATGCGAGCCGACAAGGTCGGCAGAGACACCATGTTGGCGCAGATCGTTCAGATGGTGGCGGGTGCCCAGCGTAGTCGCGCACCTATACAGGGGCTGGCCGACAAGGTGGCTGGCAGGTTCGTTCCCGTTGTCGTCTTGATTGCAGTCCTCTCCTTTGTGGGGTGGTCGCTTCTGGGGCCGGTTCCCGCCATGTCGTACGGGTTGATTGCGGCAGTCAGTGTGCTGATCATTGCCTGCCCCTGCGCTCTGGGTCTGGCAACGCCGATGTCTATCATGGTGGGAGTTGGCCGTGGGGCACAAAGTGGCGTGTTGATTCGCAGCGCGGAAGCACTCGAACGGCTGGAAAAAGTGGACACGCTGGTCATAGACAAGACAGGCACACTGACTGAAGGCAGGCCGCAGGTCACTGGTGTGCGGCCCGCCAATGGGCTGACAGAAGCGGAGCTTTTGCGAATGGCGGGGAGCCTAGAGAAGGGCAGCGAGCATCCGCTGGCCAATGCCATCGTCGAAAAGGCGCAGTCATTGGGACTGGCGTTGCCGGATGCCATAGATTTTGATTCGCCCAATGGCAAAGGAGTCATCGGTAACGTGGAAGGCCGCGAGGTGCTGCTTGGCAATCGTCTGCTCATGGAATTCAAACGAGTCGATATCAGTGCTCACGAGGCCGAAGCAGAGCAACTGCGCGAGGATGGGGCGACGGTGATTTTCGCCGCTGTTGATGGAAAGTTTGCGGGACTGCTCGCCATCGCCGATCCAATCAAGGCGACAACCGCAGAGGCCATCAGTGCGTTGCAATCAGTGGGCATTCGCGTCGTCATGCTTACCGGCGATAACCGAACGTCAGCTCTGGCTGTTGCCCGCAAGCTCAACATCGACGAAGTCGAGGCGGAGGTCCTGCCGGAGGACAAGGCGAAGGTTGTGATGCGTCACAAGAGCGAAGGTCGTGTGGTCGCGATGGCGGGAGACGGGGTCAATGACGCGCCTGCGCTGGCGACCGCAGATGTCGGAATTGCGATGGGCACTGGCACGGATGTGGCAATAGAGAGCGCCGGCGTCACTCTTCTGCGAGGCGATCTGAAGGGTATCGTGGCCGCTCGAAAATTATCGCAGGCAACGATGATGAACATTCGCCAGAACCTGTTCTTCGCCTTTGTGTACAACGCTGTTGGAGTTCCGATTGCTGCGGGCGTGCTTTATCCACTGACGGGGCTCTTGCTGTCACCGATCATCGCCGCTGCAGCGATGGCACTGTCCTCGGTCAGTGTTATTGTCAATGCATTGCGGTTGCGTGTTGTGACGTTGGATTAGAGGTTGCTGTGGGCTCGGTTGATACCTGGTCAAACCGGTTCGCTTGCAATTCATTGCGAGCAGGGCTCGCTCCCACAGTTGAAAGTCGGTGTGATCGGGCGCATACAGTGACGGTAAGGGACTGTTCCCGAACCAATGGTTTTCCAACATGACGTCAACACCACCTCCATCTTTCGCGCAATCCGTCGCTGAGGCGCTGAACAAGGAGTGCTTCTGCATTACCCTGGATCGGCCCGCACTGCATGACGCTCTTCTGAGAGACTCCGGCAACACCATCACTCAGGAACTCATCGACGCACGTCCCAATCTGTTTTCCAATGCGCCGATGTTTCTGTCTGCAGAGTTGTTGGCGCAGATGCACAGTACCGTCAGAGCCATCGAATCGGTCGCGCGGTTGCCCATGTATCGGGAGTACATTGCGGCACAGTCTCCCGCCATTGCCCAGCATGAGTCCGGTCCGCTGGGGGTATTCATGGGATATGACTTTCACCTGTCGGCCAACGGGCCGCGTCTTATCGAGATCAATACCAATGCAGGCGGCGCATTTCTCAATGCGGCACTGG
>CAISYX010000408.1 GCA_903889815.1 uncultured Gammaproteobacteria bacterium | reverse complement strand
CTTCGAGGCCCGTCGCGCAGAACTGCTGGCAGCGCACAACGAGAAAGTGGCCGTAGCCCAGACTCGCGCAGCCAAGCTGAAGGATCTGCGTATTGCGATCTCCGTGAATGCCGGCGAAGAAGGCAAGCTCTTCGGGTCCATTGGTACGCGTGACATCGCTGATGCCCTGGTGGCTTCGGGCGCCAATGTAGAGAAAGCAGAAGTGCGTCTGCCCAACGGTGCGCTGCGTGACATCGGCGAATACGTGATCACGATCGACCTCGGTCACGACGTCGAAGAGACCATCACACTGGCAATCGTTCCGGCCTGAAACGTCTGATCGCTGGAAAGCCTCTGGCAGCAGTTGTGCCGGTTGCTTGTACGCGAGGCGTTGGAGGACAATGAGGCGCTGTCGCTCGCTGGAGTGACAGCGCCTTTTTTCATGAATTTTCATCCGCGACCCTCTCCATGTCCGAGCTGTTCGAGAAAAACCGCAAAGCAGTAGATGCCGGCTCACTGGCCTCTCTCAAGGTGCCCCCCCATTCCGTCGAGGCTGAACAGGCCGTGCTCGGTGGTTTGATGCTGGACAATACGGTCTGGGACACGGTCGCCGAGAAGCTTATGGACGAAGACTTCTTCCGCCACGAGCATCAACTCATCTTCCGTGTGATGTTCAGTCAGACCGAGTCCAACAAGCCGCTGGATGTGGTCACCCTGGTGGAAGCGCTGGACAGTCGCGGCGAGCTTGATGGCGCGGGCGGCATTGACTACCTCAGCGATCTCGCCAGCAATGCCCGAGGTTCCACCAATATCTCGGCCTATGCCGACATCATTGCCGAGCGCGCCAAGCTGCGCAAACTCATCCGCGTTGCCTACGAAATTGCCGAGAGTGGCTACAACCCGGCCGGACAGCGTGCGGACGATGTGCTTGATGTGGCCGAGCAGAAAGTATTCCAGATTGCCGATGACCGGCCGAAGGACGGCGGACCCCAGGCGATCAATCCCCTGCTGCAGGCGGCCGTGGGGCGCATCGATGAACTGTTCCGTTCTGACGGGGCGCTGACCGGGTTGCCCACCGGGTACAAGGATCTGGACGAAAAGACCTCCGGCCTGCAGAAGTCTGACCTGATCATCGTGGCCGGACGTCCCTCCATGGGCAAGACTTCGTTTGCGATGAACCTGGCCGAGAACGCGCTTCTGCTCAGCAACAAGCCTGTGCTGGTATTCAGTCTGGAAATGCCGGCGGAAAGTCTGATCTTCAGGATGCTGAGCTCGCTGGGCCGCATCGATCAGAAGCGGCTGCGCACTGGCAAGCTTGAAGATGAAGACTGGCCCAAACTCACCGCGGCGGTCAGCAAGCTGAAGGACAAGCCCTTGCTTATCGACGACAGCGTTGGTCTCAGCCCGATGGAGATGCGTTCGCGCGCACGGCGCGTGGTGCGCGAATACGGTCAGCTGGGGCTGGTCGTGGTGGACTATCTGCAGCTCATGCAGATCAAGGGCTTTGGCGACAACCGCGTAGGCGAGATTTCCGAAATTTCGCGCTCACTCAAGACCATGGCCAGAGAGTTTGAATGCCCGGTCATTGCGCTTTCCCAGCTCAATCGCAGCCTTGAACAGCGTCCCAACAAACGCCCCGTCATGTCGGACCTGCGCGAGTCGGGCGCGATCGAGCAGGATGCCGACATCATTGCCTTCGTTTACCGTGACGAAGTCTACAATGAAGATACCCCCGACAAAGGCGTTGCCGAGATCATCATCGGCAAGCAGCGCAACGGCCCGATCGGCACGGTGCGTTTGAGTTTTGTCGGCCAGTACACGCGTTTCGAGAACCTTGCACGACAGGATTACGATGACAGTTACACGCGCGGCGGCTGAGTTCAGAGCCTGGGCAACGATTGATCTGCATGCCTTGCGGAACAATCTTGCTCTTGCACGTGCTCGTCAGCCAGAAGCGTCTGTTGTCGCAGTTGCGAAGGCCAATGCCTATGGTCACGGCCTGCTGCCGGTGGCAAGGGCCCTGCAGTCCCAGTTGCGCCCGGGCGACTGCTTCGGCGTCGCAACGCTCGAAGAAGGACTGGCGCTGCGCGCCGCGGGGATCGCAGAAGACATCGTCTTGCTCGAAGGGGTGGTCACGCCCGACGAGCTGCGCCGGGCGCTTGCAGCCAGACTGCAACTGGTGCTGCACTCTGATTATCAGTTGCGGGATCTGCTGGCACTGTTTGCGCTGGTGCCCCCCGCCGATGCTCTGACGCTCTGGCTCAAGGTGGATACCGGCATGCATCGCCTGGGGCTGTCCCAGGACGAGTTCGCAACAACCTGGCGTGCGCTGCACGGGCACCCTTCTGTGAGCAGACTTCGCGTCATGACCCACTTCGCCTGCGCCGACGACCCGGCCAGCGAGATGACCCGGCAGCAACTTGATGTTCTGTCCGCCGCACTGGCTGGTGCGGGTGTGCAACCTGGCGATTGCGAACTCAGCGTGGCTGCCTCGGCGGCCATCCAGCAGTGGCCCGATTCGCATTTTCAGTGGCTGCGGCCCGGCATCATGCTCTATGGCGGCGCCGCGATTCTTGCCGAGAATGCTGTCGATCGCGGCTTGCGGCCTGTCATGACCCTGCATTCACGCATCATGGCGATCAAGCATGTCAAGGCGGGTGAGACGCTTGGCTACGGCGCCAGCTACCGTTGCGAGCAGGATCAACGCATCGGGATCGTCTCGATAGGCTACGGGGATGGCTATCCGCGTCATGCGCCCAGTGGCACCCCCGTGCTTGTCATCTGCCGTCAGGATTCCCGCAACGTGCTGCTGCGCGCCCCTCTGTGTGGCCGTGTTTCCATGGACATGCTGATTGTGGATCTGAGCGGGTGTGACCAGATTGCAGTTGGCGATGAAGTCATTCTGTGGGGCGAAGGCCTGCCTGCCGATGACATCGCCCGGCTCAGTGGCACCATCGCCTATGAATTGTTCTGTCAAGTCACGCCGCGGGTGCACTATGTCTACATTTAAGCGGAGCAACTCCTGATGGCAAAGGCCAGGATCGCCTATGTCTGCACTGCCTGTGGTGCTGAGCATGGACAGTGGCAGGGGCAGTGTGTCGCCTGCAAGGAATGGAACACCTTGTCCCGCGTCAGTCTGGGCAATCTGGCAGCGGCACCGGCAGCCAAGGCCGACTTTCGCAAACAGGGGTATGCTGGCACCACCTCCGGCGTACAGGACCTCTCTGAAATTGATCTGGCCGCCGTGCCCCGCCTGTCCAGCTCACTGGAGGAACTTGACCGGGTCCTTGGTGGCGGGCTGGTGCCAGGGTCTGCCATCCTTATCGGGGGCAACCCCGGGGCGGGCAAGAGTACACTGCTGCTGCAGGTGATGTGCACGCTGGCGCAATCTGCGCGCGCCTTGTATGTCACTGGCGAGGAGTCGCTGCAGCAGGTGGGCATGAGGGCCCGGCGACTGGCTCTGCCGGAGAAGAATCTCAAGCTGCTGGCCGAGACCAATGTGGAGAAGATCTGCCAGGTCGCGCAGGAGCAGCAACCGCAGCTGCTGGTGGTGGACTCCATCCAGGTGATGCACAGCAGCGACATCCCCTCCGCGCCAGGCAGCGTGTCGCAGGTACGCGAATGCGCCGCCTATCTCATTCAGTATGCCAAGCAGACCAACACCGTTCTCTTTCTGGTGGGGCATGTCACCAAGGACGGCACGCTCGCCGGACCCAAAGTGCTGGAGCACATGATCGACTGCTTTCTGATGCTCGACGGCAGCAACGACAGCAAGTACCGCACCCTGCGCGGCCAGAAGAACCGCTTCGGCGCCGTCAACGAGCTGGGTGTCTTCGCCATGACCGAAAAGGGCCTGCGGGAAGTGAAGAACCCCTCCGCCATTTTTCTCGCCCGTGCAGAGGAAGAGAGCCCGGGTTCACTGGTCATGGTGCTCTGGGAAGGGACCCGGCCTTTGCTGGTTGAAATTCAGGCTCTGGTGGATGGCACGCAGCTTGGCAATCCTCGCCGGCTGGCGGTGGGTCTGGACCAGAACCGTCTGGGCATGTTGCTGGCCGTACTGCACCGTCATGGCGGCGTGTTCATGGCCGATCAGGATGTCTTCGTCAATGTGGTAGGCGGCGTCCGCGTGACAGAGACAAGTGCCGATCTGGCGCTGATCCTGGCCATCATCTCCAGCTTCCGCGACAAGTCACTGCCGCAGGATCTGGTAGTGTTCGGCGAGGT
>CAISYX010000407.1 GCA_903889815.1 uncultured Gammaproteobacteria bacterium | reverse complement strand
CACACCAATGTGGAGCACAAGGCGCCTCACTGCACCACGGCAGAGGTGTTTCGTGGCATCGTGGCCGATGATGCGAAGGCTGTGTTCAACGGCCGCATTCACATTCACCCTCACGCGCAGAAGACGCTGGCGGAGCTGAACAATCGCACGCTGCTGACTTCGGACCGTGCAGAGATCGACACCAAGCCAGAGCTGGAAATCTATGCTGACGACGTGAAGTGCGCACACGGCGCCACGGTGTCGCAGATCGATGCCGACGCACTGTTCTACCTCAGCAGTCGTGGTCTGACGCATGAGCAGGCGCGTTCGATGCTGAGCTTCGGCTTCATCAACGAATTGCTGCAGGGCATCAGCCAGATGGCCGTACGCGACTATCTGCACAAGCATCTGCTGACTGTGTTTGCGCAGGCGGACTCGCCTGCACCACTGCCCGTTGCTGATGCGACATGAGCGAGGATCCCGCGGTGTATCAGGTCATTCCCGGCACAGCCACTGTTGGCTTCGACGCTGAGCGGGTCCGTCGAGACTTTCCAATTCTGCACCAGCAGGTCAACGGGCATCCGCTCGTGTATCTGGACAATGCGGCCACGACGCAAAAGCCGGAATCCGTCATCCAGGCCATGGTGGATTACTACCGCCGCGACAACGCCAATGTGCACCGCGGCGCCCACGCACTGAGCGATCGTGCCACTGGCGCGTTCGAAGGCGCGCGCAGGAAGGTGGCGAATTTTCTCAATGCGCCGGATGCCCGACAGATTCTGTGGACACGTGGCACCTCCGAAGCCATCAATCTGGTGGCGGCGAGCTGGGGACGCAGTCAGTTGCAGCCTGGAGACCGCATTCTGGTGTCGGCCATGGAGCATCATTCCAACATTGTGCCGTGGCAGATGGTCGCGGCTGAGCGCGGAGCCACCGTCGAAGCCATTCCCGTGGACACCACTGGCACGCTCGATCTGCAGGCCTTGCAGGGAATGCTGGATGCTCGCGTACGTATGGTGGCCGTGGGCCACGTGTCCAATGCACTCGGCACCATCAACCCTGTGGCAGAGATTGCGCGCATGGCCCATGCGGCAGGCGCACTGGTATTCGTGGATGGCGCGCAGGCAATCGCCCACTGGCCGGTCGATGTGCAGGCGCTGGATTGTGATTTTTACTCGTTCTCCGCCCACAAACTGTTCGGCCCGACGGGAATTGGTGTGCTGTATGGACGGCGCACCGTGCTGGAGGCCATGCCGCCGTATCAGGGTGGGGGTGAGATGATCGAGTCGGTCAGTTTTGCAGGTACTACCTACAATCAGCTGCCCTACAAATTTGAAGCAGGGACGCCGGATATCGCGGGTGCCGTGGGCCTTGGTGCAGCCATAGACTACGTGAACTCCCTGGATCGCGAAGGTGCCGCCCGTCACGAGGAAGCCTTGCTGGTCTATGCGCAGAAGAAGGCGCAGGCGGTGTCCGGTCTCACGCTGGTGGGTACTGCGCACCACAAGACAGGGGTAATGAGCTTCAATCTGGACGGTGTGCATCCCGCCGATCTGGGCACCTTGCTGGATCAGCAGGGCGTGGCAGTGCGTACCGGAAATCACTGCGCTCAGCCCATCATGGATCAGTACCGGATTCCTGGCACCGTGCGCGCCAGTTTCAGCTTCTACAATACGTTCGACGATGTGGACCGTCTGTTCGCGGCCCTTGAAAAGGCCCGACAGTTTCTCCAATAAGCAGTCCAGCAAGCATGACCGAGGATAATGCGATGAGCGTACAGACATTTGATCCAGCACAGGCGGGCGGCGTTGACGTGACGCCTGCAGCGATAGAACATTTCCGCACCCAGATTCGCAAGGCCCAGGATGCCCGCGCCGTGCGCCTGAGCGTCAAGAAGAGCGGCTGCACGGGCTACATGTATGTGGTAGACCTGGTGCCCGCCGCCCGACCCGATGACCTGCATGTGCAGCTTGGCGATGACGTGGAGCTGCTGGTGGCCCGTGACAGTCTGGCCATTGTCAACGGCACGCAGATCGACTACGTCACAGAAGGTGTGAACCGCCAGCTGCGCTTCCTCAACCCCAACGCCAAGGACCAGTGCGGTTGTGGCGAAAGCTTCAACGTGAACTGACATGGAAAGACGCATGGTGCTGGCGCAGGAAGATTGTCCTGCGCGCCGCGTGCCCGATGGCACGCCGGTAACGATCCCGAGAAACGCCTTTGTGGCGATTACCCAGGCGCTGGGTGGCAATTACACGGTGGTGCATCTGGGACAGATGTTGCGGGTGGACGGCACCGATGCGGCGGCACTGGGCCTCCAGGCCGAAATGCTGAGCTTTCCAGCAGCACAGACCGCGCTGATCGATGAAGCGCAGGTGTGGCAGGCCCTAAGTACGGTATTCGACCCGGAAATCCCGGTGGACCTCGTGAATCTGGGCTTGATCTACAAGGTCAGCATTGCCCAGGAAGCGCATCGTGTGGATATCGCCATGACGCTTACGGCGCCTAGCTGCGGCATGGGCCCGGTGCTGGTAGGGGATGTGGAGTACCGCGTGAAGCGGGTGCCGAATGTGAAGGATGTGAAGGTGGATCTGGTGTTTGATCCACCGTGGAGCCGGGACATGATGAGCGAGGAAGCGCAGCTCGAAACCGGCATGTTTTTCTGAATCATGTGCAATGGTAAACGATGAGCGGCAACCGGTTTGGAACTGACATAACGACGGACGATATCGTCGAAGCGCTGTCCTTTTTCGACAGCTGGGAAGACCGCTACAAGTACATCATAGACCTGGGCAAGGAGCTGCCGGCACTGGCGCCGGAGCATCGCAGCGAAGTGAATCTTGTGCGGGGTTGTCAGAGCCAGGTGTGGCTGACCTATCGGGAGGAGGGCGGACGGCTGTATTTCGAGGCTGACAGTGATGCCTTCATCGTGAGGGGACTGCTGGGGGTGGTGCTGGCGGCCTATAACGGGCGCTCACCTCAGGAAATTCAGGCCTTCGACATCACGGCCTATTTTGACAGTCTCAATCTTCTCAAGCATCTGAGTGCCACACGCGGCAACGGCCTGCAGGCCATGGTGCAGCGCATCAAGGCGCTGGCCGCCACGCAGAGCTGACGCGGAGGCGCAAGGAACTCACAGCGCCAGCAGCCACTGCGCGAACGCCTGTCGCGCAGCGCTCAGTTGGTCGGGTGTCATCGCGGCGCTGAGTCTTTCGAGCAGCGCCGGTGCATCGGCGAATTCGTTGTACTGCGCAGCGCTCGCCCAGAAGTGTGCTCGCACCAAGTCTGCTTCAACCCCTTCACCCAGTTCATACATCGTCGCGAGATTGTACTGGGCTCCCGCATGTTGCGACTCTGCCGCCCGTTCATACCACGCGAAGGCCTGCGCCATGTCGACAGCCGTTCCCGTGCCGGTGTAGTAAAGAGCGCCCAGATTGAACTGGGCATTCAGATGTCCCTGTTCGGCCGCGGCCAGCGTCCAGCGCATGGCCTCGGCATAGTCTTGAGCAACCCCTTGTCCTGTGAAGTACAGAATGGCGAGATTGTATTGGGCGAGATCAAGGCCGGCTTCAGCTGCCACCGTGAATTCCTGCAGCGCTGTGGCGTAGTCGCCGGCGGCAGCGGCTTCGACGCCGTCTTCATAGTCGGCATGCAGAGCCGGAAAGGACAGGACTGTCCATACCATCAATGTTGAGAGAAGAGAGCGCATCATGGCGTTCCTGGATTGGCAACCGCGTTGTCGTCCAGTCCGCCCTGGGCCGCCCGGGTATCGTTGAAATTCTGAATCCATTCATTGGCCAGGCGCTGTGCCTCGACAATGTCGGTGTCCATCATCATCTCCTGATACAGCACGAGATTGGCGGCAGCAGCACGATGCCCACCCGATGCGGCGAGGGTGAACCACATGTGCGCCATGACGGGATTCTTGTCGACGCCGCGGCCGTTGGCATACAGCGTCGCCAGAGTAAACTGGGCGGGGGCGTCGCCGAGATTGGCAGCGCTGAGGAACCAGCGCAGCGCCTCGTTCATGTCGGCCAGCACGCCGGTGCCTTGCATGTACATCACGCCCAGATTGTACTGAGCATTGTTGTTGCCTTGGTCTGCAGCCAGGCGAAACCAGCGCGCCGCTTCAAATTCGTCTGCGATCACGCCAGTGCCATAAAGGAAGCGATTGCCCAGATCGAACTGAGCCGCGCTGTCGCCGCCCTGCGCGGAGGCTTGCAGGGTGGGAAGGTCCGGCTCTGCGAGCGGCTGGGCGATTGCCGACACTGGCAGTAGTGTCACACTGGCGATCAGCAAGGCGGCACTCAGGCCGGCCCTCATGGGCGACGGCTCGCGCGCTGATTGCTGACCCAGCGGATGGCCGACTGTTCGGCATTGGTGATGTCGTCTGGTTTCATGTAGCCCCGCAGAGTGGCCAGGACATTGGTCGCTTCCTGATCGCCGTTGTCGTTGGCAATCTTGAACCACATGTAGGCAGAGACGAGGTCCTGCTCGTCTATTCCCAGTCCGTTCAGATAGAGACGGCCCAGAAATGCCTGTGCCGGCACATCGCCCCGTTCAGCAGCCAGCGTGAACCATTCGCGGGCCTTCACATAATCGCGCTCGACGCCCTGGCCGGACGCATAGGCAATGCCGACGCGCGCCTGCGCCGGTGCGACGCCCTGCTCGCCAGCGCGCACGAACCAGCCAAAGGCTTGGATTGGGTCAGCCATCACGCCCACGCCGTCCTGAAACATGATGCCCAGATTGTACTGCGCATCGGCCTTGCCGCCCTCGGCTGCTGCAAGAAACCACTTGTGCGCCTCAGTGGCATCGGGCGGCGTGCCGTAGCCATTGGCGTGCATGATGCCGAGGTTGTACTGCGAATCACGATGGCCCTGCGCTGCGGCCTTGCCGTACCACTGTATGGCCTGTCCGTAATCTTCTGCCTTGCCCTGTCCGTAGAAATTCATGGTGGCCACGGCATACTGCGCGGCAGGATCACCCTGGTTCGCGGCAAGCTCATACCAGCGGTAGGCTTCGGCATAGTCCTGCGTCACACCCATGGCCTTGTCGTAGAGACTGCCCATGTAAAACTGTGAGCGAATGTCTCCCTGTTCGGCAGCAGCCCTGAACTCCGTCATTGCCTTCGCATAATCCTGCGCCTCGTAGGCCGCAAGTCCGGTCTCAAAGTCAGCCTGAGCAGCAAGGGCGAGACTGCTGCCGAGGATCAACAGGGAAATTGATAGTGTGAATTTTTTCATAGTTGGGAGATCCACCGCGTGCACCATGACGATTGACTCAGCCACGACTCTTGAGGCCGGGAAGTCCTGCGATCTTAACATGCGTCATTGCGATACCAGAAACAGGGATTGAACTGCATGAAAAAAGCGCTTTGCAAAACCGTCTTTATCGAGTTAAATACGCACCTCTCAAAGCGCCCGTAGCTCAGCTGGATAGAGTACTTGGCTACGAACTAAGGGGTCGCATGTTCGAATCATGCCGGGCGCACCATACAGCGAGAAAGAAAAGGTCTGCGAAAGCAGGCCTTTTTTTTTGGCTGTATGGTGCGCCCGGCTGAGAGGCGAACACATGTTCGACCGGACGCATGGCGTCCGGGACAGCCGCAGGCTGCCCGCAGGGTGAGGCCTTTGGCTGCGCCAAAGAACGAATCAATCATGCCGGCGCTGCAGCACGCACCGTGCCGTAAGCGAAAGAAAAGGTCTGCGAAAGCAGGCCTTTTTTTTGGCTGTATGGTGAGCCCGGCTGAGAGGCGAACACATGTTCGACCGGACGCAGCGCGTCCGGCTGCAGTTCGCAGTGCCAGGCGTGCATTTTTCGACATTTCGGCGCAGAATCCGCGCCTCGTTCGTACTTTCCGGGTCACATTGATTCATGCAAAGAGGGTTGTGTCACACCATGTTTCGCATTCGACTGATTCGTTTTCTGGCAGTCATGCTGCTTCCTCTGCTTTTCATTGCACAGTCCAGCGCGCAGGTATTTCCCCGAGGCAATGGCATTTCCCTGACGGGCATCCGCAATTTCGATGTGTATGTCGATGTGAGTCAGTGGACTGATATGGAAGAGGAGCGTGGCCAATTTCGCATGAATACGCAGGCCGTGTTTGAAGAAGCCCTGCAGGAAGCAGGTCTCAGCCTGCGTCCGGCAGTGCGTGAATACTTGATTTGCAAGGTGCAGGCCACGGGCTCGGGCGGCAATGTCGCCTATGCCGCCACACTGCAGTTCTGGGAGATTGACTCGATCGACCTCAATCGTCTGCTGTGGGAGCGCAGCAATATAGCCGTAGTGCCGCAGGGCGACTTCAATGAAGAGCGGATTGCCGCCGAGTGCGCCCAGTACATCGTTGATGAGTGGCGCATTCACAACCCGACTTGAGTCTGGATTGCGAATGCTGGTCAATCACTCAGTTCATTGTCCCGGGCTGTAAGTCCGGGCGGCCCGCGCTTCAACATCTTCTCGATAGAAGGCCACATCCTTGAACTGACGGTCCACATAGCGTTGTGCTTGATCGTCAAAATGAGGCGACTCCGGGCTGGCGTTCTGTCCGCCTGCCAGCATGCTCTTCGCACGCACACGGTCACCAAATTCTACCACCGCCACGAAACTGTTCCCGCTATTGCCGTAAATGCGCTTGGTGCCCGGGAAGGCGCGGGCGCCGAATGACGCCAGGGCTCCCCAGCGTGCAGAGGCCATGCCCACCGGCAGGCTGGGCGCCGCATCGTCGTACACATGGTCGATATCTCCCGTCAGACGCTGATAGCGATTGATCTCGCCCCACGCGGTGTTCCAGCTGCCGAAGGCCGCGTCGAGCTGGGCGATGGTTTCGCTGAACACGCGCAGCCGCTCGGAGGGATCACTGTCGGTGCCAAGCCAGTTGATCTGCTCCATCTGGACAAGGCCCGCCGGCGTCGGAATCTTCTGCGCCGTGTCCATCCCGTAGAAGTGGGCCAGCGTCATGGCCACGGAATCCGCGCTGACGCGTCTGTCCCATTGCCGCAACACATCGATGGGCGCCTGCAGCGCAGGCCAGTCAGCAGCCGCTGCGTCAAAGGCGTCTACCAGCCCGGGAATCAGCTTCTCGAAGCCTGGCAGGTAGGGATCATAGGCCAGCTCGATCAGCGTATCGAGGGTGAGCTGTGACGCCTCGTCCAGCAACGGCATGGCATGAAGAGCCCGGAAGTTCTGCGCATCGGGCGCCATGTAGGCGGGGTAATTCTCGGCACGCGGGCTGAATTCCCCCGCGGCCGTGAACGGTGTGGAATTGGTGTTCTGAATCCAGCCATTGGGAGGGTTGAGCAAGGTAATGGTTTCATCCACCGCGTGCACATCCTGCCAGTCAGTGGCCGGGTTGCTGCCGTCCACCGGTTGCAGATAGTCAAACTGGGTGTCGCGCCGGGGCATGAAGTTGCCGTGGAAATAGGCGATGTTGCCTTCGGCATCGGCGAACACGGTGTTGTTGGAAGAATTGGTGCGAATGTTCATCATTTCACGGAACGCTGTGTAGTTGGCCGTCTTCATGCGCAGCCAGGACTGGCGCAGGGCGTCCACAGTATTCCAGTTGATGCGCGTCACGACCCACTGCTCATCCAGCAGATGCGTCACCGGGCCGTGATGCGTGCGGTATACCGGAAAGCTGCGTTCCACCAGTGCATCGCCCTCGCGCACCTTGAGCGTGACCTGCGCGGCATCCACGTCACGCAGCTCATCACCATAGCGATACTTCAGCGCGCCGTTGTCGCGTACCACGTCTTCCACGAATTCGTCGATGAAGTCGGCAGCCGTAGTGGTATGCATCCAGCCGGTGGTTTCATTGAAGCCCTGATAGATGAAGAACTGACCCCAGGTGACGGCGCCATAGGCATTCAGCCCTTCCTCGCTCACTACGTGGGCCTCACCGCGAAAGAAGAAACTGGTGTGGGGATTGATCAGCAGCATGGCATCGCCCGAGGCCGTGCGCTCACCGCTGATGGCGAAGCCGTTGGAACCCGCTGGCTCTTCGAAGATGGTGCGTGACAAGGCATTGCGCTCGGCCTGCAAGGCCTCGAGCGAGCGGGCATTCAATGCGGCAGCACTTCGCGTGGCATCCGGCACCCTGGCCTCGATCGCCGCGGCATCAGAATAGAAGGCCTCGATGCCTCGCAGCGGAATCTGCTCGATGTCGCCGCCGATGGAGCCTTCAAAGAAGTAGAACGGCATCCAGGGTTCGAAGTGCCTGAGCAGGCGCGGCTGCACCTGCGGATTGCTGGCGAGGTAGTAGTTGAGGCCGTCGGCAAACGCGTTGCACAAGGTCTGCAGCCACTCAGGAGCCGCAGCAAACGCGGCGCGCGCTTCGTCCTCACTCATGTAGAGGCGCGCGCGCAGATCGCTGTAGAGCGCGGATTCGCCTTCCACTTCGGCAAGGCGCCCGATAGCCCAGATGTAGTTGCGCTCTACCCGCGCGAAATCGTCTTCAGCCTGTGCATAGAGGAGTCCGAATACGGCGTCGGCATCCGTAGGTGCATAGATATGGGGAACTCCGAAATCGTCGCGCATGATGGTCACGCGTTCGGCGATGGACTGCAAACGCGCCATCTCTGTGGCTGCCGCGTCCTGAGAGGCGGCAGGGGCAGCGGGCGCGGCAGATGACGTGGGGGTGGAAGGCGAGCACGCCAGCAGGCTGCAAAGCAGCAGTGCGAGCAGGGTGTTGCCAGCGGGACGAAGTTGCATGAACGATAGCTCCGGGACGATGGGGATGTGACGAGTAAACCCCATTGGGACGGCAAACGGAAGCGTCGTGCAGCACACAAAGATCTGCAGGGTTTGCGCGAGCGTAGAAACACCCAAACCCTGCACCAAAAGCGGAATTACACACACATGAATGCACCACAAACCGGCACACTGCGCATTTATTACGATGGCCTTTGCCCGCTCTGCGTGAATGAGATGCGGCACCTGGAGAGGCTGGACCAAGGCCGCAAGCTCGATCTGCAGGATATCAGTGCTGCAGATTTTTCTGAGCGCTTTCCGCATATCGACCCGGTCCAAGCTGACCGCATCCTGCACGGGGAACTGGAAGATGGGACCTTGATCTACGGCCTGGATGTCACAGTGCTGGCATGGAGGCTTGCCGGGCGCGGGCGGTGGGTGGCATTCCTGCGCTGGCCATTGGTGCGTCCCGTGGCTGATCGCGTATATCTGTTTTTTGCCCGGCACAGGCACCGCATCTCTGGATGGTTCGGTCGTCCGCAAACATGCACGGACGATCGCTGCGCGCCGCGCTGATCGATTGGCTGCAGGAGGCTGGCACCAGTATTGCAAATCCTCAGCGGAATGCTCCTTTCATAACTGCAGGGGCGCTGCTAGCATGTTCTTCCACTCATTCTCATTGGGATTCATTGCCATGTCCGTTGCCCATCGTTCGCTTTTTCTCGCAATTCTGGCCGTAGCAGCCTGCAGCCCGGCTGAGCAGGCGCCTGCCCCTGCGGCACCCGTTGCGGAAGTGGCACCGGCAAGCGAGCCTGCAGCCGAAACTGAAGAGGCGCTGATTGCCCGCGCGCAAGGCATCCATGAGCGCGTCATCACGCTGGATACCCACGCCGACATCAACACTGTCAACTTCACGGAAGCCAACAATTACACGGCCGATCTGAATACCCAGGTGAACCTGCCGAAAATGATTCAGGGTGGCCTGGATGTGGCGTGGTTCATCGTCTACACAGGGCAGGGACCGCTGACAACGGAAGGCTACGCGGCGGCCGAGGCCAACGCGCTGGACAAATTCAGTGCCATTCATCGCCTGGCCGAGCAGTTCGCTCCCGAGACCATCGAGATGGCCTACACCTCTGAAGACGTGCGCCGCATTGACTCCGAAGGCAAGAAAGTGGCGATGATTGGCGTGGAGAATGCCTACCCGATGGGGCTGGATATCGCCAACATCAAACGATATCAAGAGCTGGGCGGACGTTATGTTTCTCTGGCTCACAACGGCCACAGCCAGTTCGCCGATTCCAACACCGGGGAAGCGGATGGTGTCTGGTTGCACAACGGGCTGAGCGACCTGGGTCGGCAGGCGGTTGCCGAACTGAACAAGTGGGGAGTGATGGTGGACTTGTCCCACCCCTCCAAGGCGTCCAACATGCAGACGCTGGAACTGACCCGTGCGCCCGTGATTGCGTCACATTCGTCGGCCCGCGCGCTCAACAATGTCAGCCGCAATCTGGACGATGAAGAGTTGCTGGCTATCCGTGACAACGGCGGTGTAGTGCAGGCCACCGCGTTTGCGGCCTATCTCGATTCCGCCAAGCACACTGCCTACCTGACGGCTCTCAATGGTCTGCGTGCCAGTGTGGCGGAAGGCCTGGGGTATCAAATTCTGCCGGGCGCCGAAGTGCGTGCACTGAGTGCAGATGAGCGCATTGTGTATGACGCGCGCATGGCGGAAGTGGAAGCGCTGGTTGCCCCTCGCAAGGCGGCTGAAGTGGACGCAGTGGCACCGCCTGTGGATGTCGCTGATTTCATCAACCATGTGGATTACATGGTCGAACTGATCGGCATCGAGCACGTAGGCCTGAGTTCTGACTTTGACGGTGGTGGCGGTATTTCTGGCTGGAACGATGCGTCGGAAACCTTCAATGTCACACTGGAACTGGTGCGTCGAGGCTACACCGAAGAACAGATCGCGCTGCTTTGGGGCGGCAACCTGTTGCGAGTGCTGGATGAAGTGCAGAAGATTGCGCTGGAGATTCAGGCAGAAGCCTGATCGCTGTGGCCACACTCGGTGGCGCTGGTCAAAAAAGGCGATGAGGCGCCATGCCCCATCGCCTTTATTGTTTTATTGGTCGAGCAGTTCGTAGATGCGGCGGATTCCGCGCACATCGGCACCAACCGCGCGAATCTGGGCATAGTTGGCAGAGTGGTTGGTCATGTCGACCTGGGCGGCGGTTTCCTCGGCGCTCAGTCCTGTGGCTTTCAGCGCGGCCGTCTTGGTCCACAGGTCTGTGAGGTAGGCCTGGAAATTGTTGATCACCTGCCTGTCCTGGAAAGGCGCGCCGTGGCCGGGCAATATCACGTCGAATTCCAGAGCTTTCAATGCCTCCAGTGTGTCGACCCATTCCAGCGGGAAGCTGTCGCCCAAATAGGAAGTGGATGGCAGCATCATGTCGCCCGTGAATGCCATGCGTTCCTGTGGCAGAAAGACCACCACGTCGCCGGCTGTGTGCGCCCGGCCCAGGTGCAGCAACTGGATCTCGCGATCAGTCTTGCCTTCCCCCATTTCCTGATACAGCGTCATCTTCTCTTCCAGCGTGATGTTCGGCGGCGTGGGGATGATTTCCTGCAGCGAGATCATGTGCGCTTCCTGCGCATTGAGCTGGCGCTGCAGCGCCGCGCGGCGCTCGGGGTCCACGGTATCGGAGAGCTGTCGGCGCAGACTTTCCACAAGGTCGGGCACGCCTTCGGTAAAACTGAGATGGGTGCTTTCGGTAAGCACGTTGCTGCCCATCTCGCCATTGAGCTTGATGCGTGTGTAGCTGTGGCCAATGATCTCGACCTGCTCCGGGAATACCTGATTGCCGTGTGCATGATCGAAGTGATAGTGGCTGTTGACCAGGTAGCGCACGGGCTTGTCGGTGACCTGCTGCACGGAGCGCAGCAGCGCGTTGGCCGCGTTGGGGGTGACGTGGGAGTCCACCAGCAGCACATCTTCCTCGCCGACCAGCATCAGGGCGTTGCTCATCAGATACACCTCCCCGGTGCCCGTCACCTGATACACCCCCTCGGCCATGCGGGTAAAGACATGGGAGCTGGTCTCGATGACTTCAGGGGGCTCGCCCTGGGCATTCACAT
>CAISYX010000406.1 GCA_903889815.1 uncultured Gammaproteobacteria bacterium | reverse complement strand
GACGTTCATATTTAGGTGCGGCACAGTATGGATACTCTGAAAGCTGAGAAGTTTTTCAAGGCCGGTGAAGTGATCATGGCCCAGGGAGACGCAGGGACATGCGCTTACTTCATACAGGAAGGCCGCGTTGGGATAGTCGTTGAAAAAGAGGATGGTCAAATCCTTAACATGGGCACTCGCGGTCCCGGCAGCCTGATCGGTGAGATGGCTATCGTGGACAATCAGCCACGAAGTGCCACTATTCGGTCGCTAGAGAATTGTAAACTGCTGGAAATCACCAAGGACGATTTTGCTCGCAGTATCCGCGGTGCCAACCCGATAATGCGTCTTATTTCTCAAGTGATACTCATGCGGTATCGCGACATTCTGCGCCGTTCGCAGATGCTTTCCAGCGATTCTCCTGACATGCCTTCGCCGGAATTGCTGGAAAAGGAATACGCCGAGCAGATCAACGTGGTGCAGGCCATCAAGATGGCCAATGAATTCAAAGTTGCCATTGCAAGTGGTCAATTGCGTTTGCACTACCAGCCAATCATCTCGATCAAGTCAGGTCAGATTCTCGGCTTTGAGGCATTAATGCGCTGGCAGCACCCTGAGCGCGGGCTTATTCCTCCAGATCTGTTCATTCCTATGGCCGAAGACAGTGGACTGATCATCGAAGCTAGTCGGTGGGCCGTGCGGGAAGTCTGTCAATTGATCAAGCGACTCGACATTGTGCGTCCAGACCTGAAGAGCGTTTATTTCAGTGTCAACATGTCGGCAACGGACTTTGACGAGCAGGGCTTCCTCGACGCATTCAACTGCATTCTCAAAGGCACAGGAACGACTGCAAGCAGGCTGAACCTTGAGATCACAGAGAGGTTGCTTTTGAAGCAACCTAAAAATGTGAAAGATACTTTGGACAAGTGTCGCGAGCTCGGGGTTGGCGTTGTCATCGACGATTTTGGAATTGGCTATTCGTCTCTGTCATACTTGCACCAGTACCCCATCGATACCTTGAAGATCGACAAGAGCTTCATTCATATGATGCGTCGTGATGCGAAAGTGCTTGGACTGGTCAAATCAATATTGTCGCTGAGTGAGAACATGGCTATCAGAATAATCGCAGAAGGCGTGGAAGAAGCCGAAGAGGCAGCGCTGTTGAGCAGCCTTAACTGTGATACCGCTCAAGGATATTTTTTTTCCAGTCCCGTCACAGAAGAGTTTCTCTACTCAATGCTGGAGAAGCGCAACCCTCGTTGAATGTCCCTAGATCGCTGGTTCGATCGATCGCTCAAGTCGCAGAATTGACCTTTTTTTAAAAAGGTGTAGTCTCCGAATTACTTGGACGAAAGCCAAAACGCGTGCGACTTCAAGTTGCATCAAGTCGCATGCCTCCCGACAACTTATAAAAACATCGGAGTAACATGTCAGTGAACCTACGACTAACACGCAGGCGTTTCATCAAAGGAGTAATCTACTCCAGCGCCGCAGCACTTTCCGGTGCAGGTGTTTACCTGGCCAGTGCCCAGTCCCGACCCGCAGCAGCGGTCGAACGACTGCTTTCTATAAACGTCAATGGACGTACCCGCCGAGTAGATGTCCTTCCTCAGGAAACACTCGCCCACACCTTGCGTTACAAATTGGAACTCACAGGAACCAAACTTGGCTGCAACCGAGGCGAGTGTGGTGCATGTACCGTATTGATTGACGACGTTACCAATTATGCTTGTTCGACGCTTACCCACAGTGTCAAACAGCGAGCTGTCACAACAATCGAAGGATTGCAGGCAGCCGATGGGCAATTGCATTCTGTCCAGCAGGCGTTTCTTGATGAGCTTGGGCCGCAGTGCGGGTTCTGCACTCCTGGCCAGGTTCTGGCTACTGTTGCACTGCTCAAGTCCAATCCCAGGCCAACACGTGAAGAGGCACGCGAGGCGCTTGCCGGCAATCTCTGCCGTTGTGGTGCCTACGATCACTACTTGAATGGCGTCATGCGCGCCTCGGGGCAACTGTCATGACCTACATGCATATTGGCAAAGACTTCACTCCCCCGTGCGCTGAAGGCAAGATCACTGGTGCTGCGCGCTATGCGGAAGATTTCAAGAGGGAGGGTATGGTTTTCGCCCGGCTTCTTACCAGCCCTGTGCCAAGTGGCATGGTACGCAATATCGACGTCTCGGAGGCACTCCGCATGGACGGAGTGGTAGGTATTCTGACGGCTGAAGATTTGCCTGAGCAAGCGCGACCCGGTATTCCCGCGCTGTCTAACGAATTGACGTACGTGGGGCAGCCTATTCTCGCTGTCGCTGCCATCAGTGAGCAGATCGCCGAGAATGCCCTTGAGCGGATCCGGATGGATATTGAGCGTCGCTCATTCGTTGTGGACCCTCTGGACAGCTTGGTGGAAGGCGGTCCGAATGCGTATCCGGAAGGCAATGTCATGATGCGTGGCGAAAATGGCATGGAGCTTCGCCCTCTTAAATGGTCTCGCCAGGCAGTTGAAGATTTTCGGGCCGGGCGTGAACCAGCAGCAGAGTTCACTACCGAATGGTCCTATGGAGATCTCAACGCAGCCTTTGCTGAAGCAACAGTGATCATTGAAGAACCGTTCGTGACAGCCGGATATCCGCATCATTCCCTGGAGCCACGCACCTGCATGGCTTACTGGGAGAACGGTCGCTGCTTCTTCCATGGCTCTTTGCAGAGTCAGAGTGCTGCAAACGCGCCTCTTTCCCGCATGCTGGGAATTGAGCTGGATCAGCTCGTATTCATCAACGAAACTACCGGTGGCGGTTTCGGTTCCCGAATCGGACCCTACTCCTTCATGTCCATCGCCGGGTATCTTTCACGCAAGGTCAATCGACCTGTGCAGGTTAGAATTACTCGTGAAGAGGAGTTCTTCATCGGGTCCGCGCGATCGGGCATGCAGGGCTGGATCAAAGTTGGTGTAAAGCCGGATGGCAAAGTCGCAGCAGTCGACGTCATCATAGTGAATGATGGAGGTTCCAGCGGGTCTGGCAGCGGTTCTTCATCAGCTGGAGCGATTTCGGTTTCCTATCAACCAGCGGCAATGCGTTTCCGCGGAGCTTCGGTGTTTACCAACACAACGCCACGTGGCGCGCAGCGTGGCCCGGGTCAGAACGAGATGCATGCCATCCTCGCTCCAGTGATGGACAAGGCCGCTCGGCAGCTGGGCATGGATCGCGTGGAGTTCCGGCGTATCAACGCGCCTGATCACAACTCCCTCATCGAGGCAAATCAGGGGCCCGTCACAAGCGCCTACATGCGTGAAGCAATTGATATGGGTGCGCAAATGTTTGACTGGCAGGCCAAGGTCAATCAGCCTCGTCGCAATGGCAGCAAAGTAATCGGAATAGGCGTTGGAGAGGGGTACCATGGTGCGGGCAACAACGGTTTCGATGGCCTTATCCGCATCGGCCCGGATGGTCGTATCTACCTGCATACCGGTGTAGGCAACCTGGGCACGTACTCATATGCTGCGACAGTCCGTGCGGCAGCAGAAGTACTTCAGTGCCCTTGGGAAAACTGCGAGATCGTGCGTGCCAACAGTGATCGCGGCCTGCCACACAGCTCGGGTCAGGGCGGCAGCAATACCATCTTCACCCATACCCGCACCAACTACGTAGCAGCCCTGGATGCGGTCATCAAGATGAAGGAAATCGCAGCGGCTGAACTTGGTGGCACGGTCGACGACTACAGCATCGATGGCAGCCGAGTGTTCAAGACTGCGACGCCGGCTGAAGGCCTGACATATGCAGAGGCAGCTCAGCGCGCCATTGCGCTGGGAGGCAAGTACAGCGGGGCAGAGTACCCGGAAGACCTCAATGATCTCACCAAACTTGCCGTCCAGAAGATTGCCGGCACCGGCCTGGTGGGAGTATCGAAAGACAACCTCGAGAAGAACGGCACTGCACCCGGGTTGGCCATAGCCTTCGCGGAAGTAGAGCTCGATCTGGATACGGGCAAGTTTGAAATTCGCGACTATACCGCTGTAGCTGAGTGCGGAACCGTGGTTCATCCCAAGGGGCTCTCACATGGCATGAACGGTGGTGGGGTGTGGGGGTTCGGCATGGCGGGATTTGAGCGCCACGTGTATGACCCTCAGAATGGCCTGCCTGCGAACGTTGGGCTCTATCAGAGCAAGCCACCGACTTTCCTTGACGTCCCTCTGGCAATGCACACCGCAGCCGTCAATCTGCCTGATCCGCAGAGTCCGTTTGGGGCCCGTGGAATCGGTGAGCCGGCAATGGGATGTGCTGCGGCAGCCGTCATGAGCGCACTGACCGATGCATTGGATGGCCACTTGTTCAACAGAACTCCTGTGACTCCCGACATGATCATCGAGCATGTCGCGCAGTACACCTATAACAACAAGTCACTGAAAACAAATACTTTCTGAGGTTACTATGCCATCACATGACGTCATGCCGGATATCGAACTCTACCAGCCCGTGCAGGTTGAGGATGCGCTTGACCTGGCCTCTCGGCTCGCCGAGCGGGGCTGGTTGCTTGGCGGCGGCCAGGATACTTATGGCTGGTTGAAAGACCGCAACAAATCGCCTGAGGCAATGATTGACCTCAATGGAATCGAAGCTCTGCGAGGCATTCGTGAGACAGCCGACGGAATCGAGATCGGGGCGCTCACGACCCTCACTGAAGTTGCCACCAATCCGCTGATCAAGGCCAGTTACTCTTTGTTGTCTGATGCGGCGGTCAAGGTTGCCAGTCCGCAGATCAGAAACGTGGGAACGGTGGGGGGCAATTTGGTGCAGGATGTGCGTTGCTGGTATTACCGGCGCGGTTTGTCCTGCTATCGCGCAGGCGGCAATCTTTGCTATGCGGATACTCCCCAGGGGATGAATCGTGAGCACGCGATTTTCGGCGCTAGCCGTTGCGTGGCCGTGACCCCCTCGGATACGGCACCGGCACTGGTCGCGCTGGAAGCGTCCATGGTCATCCGCAGCGTATCAGGAGAGCGAGTCGTTTCCGCACAGGACTTCTTCGTGGGTCCGAACGTGGATATTCGACATACCACCGTACTGCAGCCTGGCGAGATACTGACGGCCGTTCGCATTCCCAACACCTGGGCGAATGCCACGTTCTACTTCGAGAAGGTGGCAGACCGCAATGTGTGGGATTTCGCACTGGTCAGCATAGCGGTGGCAATGCGCGAGTCAGGTGGTGTGATCCAGGATTCCCGCTTTGTCGCGGGTGCCGTGCAGTGCACGCCACGCCGTATGGAAGCCGTCGAAGCCGCCGTGCGTGGTAAGGCCAGGGGTGAAGCGACTGCACAGGCAATCGGTACTCTTGCCAGCAATGGTGCCGAACCTTTGAATCACAACGGCTTCAAGATGCCTCTGGTAGACAGTCTGGCCAAGCGCGCACTGCTTGCCTGATAAGATAGAAGCCCGCCCGAGAGTATTTGTACTCTCTGGCGGGTTTTTTATTGCTTGTGGCAACGAGAGTGAAGGTATTTCAGGAGCGACTTTGTGGCCGAATTGATTGCTGAAAGTAGCGCTGAGGCGTTGGCCACATGGCTGCTCTCCAACGTTCCAGGTCTGCCCCCGATCCTGCAGACTGTCCACCTTCTGAGTATCGCTGCCATCATGGCATCGGCGGTTTTCATCAATCTGCGAGTTTTGCAGTGGGCGATTCCTGCACAAAAACTGGGCGAAATGCTTGGTCGCCTGCAGGCTTGGACATGGTGCGGATTGCTTGGTGCTTTCAGTTCGGGTATCTGGTTCGTATTGGCCACGCCCGGTCGCTATTTTTCCAATCCCGTGTTTCAGATCAAGTTCGCCTTGCTCTTGTTTGCGGTGATCATAACTGTTGCGCTCTATCGACTGTTATTGCGAGAGCCAGATCTCCCGAGCGCAGCCCGCCCTCACCAATGGTTTGGTAAAGGACTCGCTTTGTTGTCATTGCTGCTTTGGATTGGTGTAGTTCTGGCTGGTCGCTGGATCGCTTACGTTGAATACCTGTTCTGGCCAGGAGAAGCTTAGTGCTCAACGAGTTCTGGTTGTCTCTGGAATATCTGCCGCTGGCAGGCGAGATCGGCGCG
>CAISYX010000405.1 GCA_903889815.1 uncultured Gammaproteobacteria bacterium | reverse complement strand
CTCGTCGCGGATGGTGCCGTAGTATTCGCCTTGAATGCGCGGAATCAGCATGCGGATGTTGTTGCCATCAATGCTCAGAGTCTCAACGGAGACGGCCATGACACCGGCTGTGGGATTGTCGAATACGCCGCTGAGGACGCCATTCACTTCCGTCAATGTGAAGATGATCTCGCGGTCACCGCCGATGTTGATGTTGTAGGTGCCACGCCATTCGCCAGCAAGGGACGGGCTCTGGGCGCTGCTGGAGGTGATGACGCCTGTGGCGAGCAGGCAGAGCAGCAGGAAAAGTCGGGACAGGGCAGTGGGGTGGCGAGAATTCATGGTGCAAGGCTCATGGTTTTGGGTGCATTGAGGCGCATAGTATAGTCGCAAGGCCCCTTGCGGGCACAGGGGAAAATCCTTCGGAGAACGGGGAATGGAAAAGATCGACAATCTGCTGCAGGCGTTGCCGGATGCGACACAAGGGGAAGTATTCGAGGCTCTGGTGGATACGGGCACAGTGCTGATCGAGCGCATTGTGTCCCACGGGCAGGCGAGTGCGCCGGGCTTCTGGTACGAGCACGCGCGGGCGGAATGGGTACTGGTGCTCCAGGGCGCAGCACGACTGCAATGGGACGATGGCAGCCTCGTGTCGCTGGCTCCCGGTGATCACGTGTTGATACCCGCGGGCAGGCGGCATCGCGTGGACTGGACGGACCCGGCGTCCCCCACCGTGTGGGTGGCCGTGCACTTTTCGCCCGCATAAAAAAGGCCCCCGTCGGGGACGGGGGCATGGGGCGCAGGGTCACTGCAAGCCTGCTTACTTCTTGGTGTAGGTATAGGTGATGTCGTAGTTCTGGGTAATGGTGAACCCGGACTGCGTGATGGACCCGTTGAACTTGATGTTGAACACAATTCTGCTGCTGCTGGAGGAAATCAGTGTCACGTTGATGTTGCCCGTGATGCCGGAATCCTTGTGCTGCTCGCGCACGGCGTCGCGAACCCTGTCGATATCGCCTTCGGCTGGCATCGGCAGATTGTCGATGGTGATCGAGCCGATGCTGGTATTGATGCCCAGGACTCCGACGGTGCCTGTCAACACGAGGGTGGCATTGCCGCCGGGGGTGCTGCGGATGGCCTGACACAGATTGATGCGCGGGTGCAGGCATTATTCGCATTCTCGGCACTCCGGGGTGTACAGCGGAATCACCGTATCACCCACCTGCAGAGATCTTTTGCCCGGTCCGACCTCCACCTCGACGATTTCCAGAGGCGAAGGCTACGGCGGCGCTTGATTTCATGGGCAATCCCTGTGGGGTGCGAGCGTTCGTCCGGATTGTGATTGCGGGACCAGCGCCGAGGCAATTGATGATAAGCTTTCGCCGCCTGATCCCGCAGACTCATCCGCTTCAAGGGAAGAAACCACAAGATGAATGCAGCAGAACGCCAGAAATATGTCCTTACAGTATCCTGTCCTGAAGCCACTGGCATCGTGCGGGCTGTCAGCGATTTTCTCTTTCAGCGGGGCGCCACCATCAGTGACGCGGCCCAGCATCGTGACCCGGTACTCGACCGCTTTTTCATGCGCGTGGAGTTTGAGGAAGTAGAAGCTGCGCTGCCTGGCAGCGACAAGTTGAACGAAGATTTTCACGAGATCGCCGAACGCTTCACCATGCAGTGGAGCTTCTTCGACCTGGCCATCAAGCCACGCGTGTTGATGGCAGTATCGAAGCACGGCCATTGTCTGAATGACATTCTGCACCGCTGGAGCAGCGGTGTACTGCCCGCTGACATCGTCGGCGTTGTCTCCAATCACGAAGAGCTGCGCGGCATCACCGAGTGGTACGGCATCCCCTACCATTACCTGCCGGTGACGCCCGACAACAAGGACGTGCAGGAAGACGCCGTGCTGGAGATCGTCCGTCAGAAGAAAGTGGATCTCCTGGCGCTCGCGCGCTACATGCAGATTCTTTCGCCGAAGATGTGCGAGGCCATGGCGGGGCGGGCCATCAACATTCACCACTCATTCCTGCCCGGTTTCAAGGGCGCGAACCCGTATCGGCAGGCCTACATGCGCGGTGTGAAGATCATCGGCGCGACCGCGCATTATGTGACGACGGACCTGGATGAAGGCCCGATCATCGAGCAGGCGGTGGAGAAGATCGATCACAATTTCGATATTGACGAGCTGGTCCAGATCGGCAGGGATGCGGAGTGTGCGGCATTTGCGCGGGCGGTGAAGTGGCATTGTGAGCATCGCATCATTGTGAATGGCAACAAGACTGTGGTGTTCAAGTAATTTCACGCTGTAGTGAGGGCCCCTCCCGCGGCCTCGAGTGCAGTGGGTAATTCCGGGATCGGCTTCACCGTCTTGTTGGTGCGGGGAGGCGGGCACTCCGCACTTGGCACCTTGCGGTGCTGCGCGGGTCTGGCTGTCGCGACTCCCGCTGAAATTTCCCTTCGGATCGCTTGCGCCTCAAGCAATTCCGCGCGGCCAGAGACAGCCCGTTTCAGCGTCCTGTGGCCGCCGCCACTCCGCCGCACCATACGGTGGGTGTGTGGAATTCTGCAGATGACTCGCATTTGATGTGTACGCGCCTGCAGCTGGCAATTAGTCGTGAGGGTTCGGAGGGCAGATGCTGACTGTCAGCCGCCTGGATGGCGGCTGCCGAGCCCCCATGGATGGGTTCACGGCGTGTCAGCATCTGCCCTTCGACCCGTCGCGACGCAGCCCACTACAGGCACGCTACAGTCACTTGCCAATCCGGACATCCACTACACACCCAGCACACCCGCCAGAAACTTCCCTGTGTGTGACTTCTTCGCCTTCGCTATTTTTTCCGGCGCCCCCTGCGCCACCACCTTGCCCCCATCCTTGCCGCCCTCCGGGCCCATATCGATCACCCAGTCGGCTTCGGCGATCACATCCAGGTTGTGTTCGATCACGATCACGCTGTTGCCTGCATCCACCAGGCGGTGCAGCACCCGCAGCAGTTTTTCCACGTCGGCCATGTGCAGGCCCACGGTAGGTTCGTCGAGGATGTACAGCGCATGCTGGCGCGTGTTGCGGCGCAATTGTACCGAGGGCCTGGCCTTCGCCAGCTCTGTCACCAGCTTGATGCGCTGGGCTTCTCCGCCGCTCAGTGTCGGGCTCTGTTGCCCCAGCGTGAGATAGCCAAGCCCGACCTCCTGCAGCAGTTGCAGGGGATGATGCACCAGCGGCACGGGGGCGAAGAACTCAACCGCCTCGTCGACGGACATGGCCAGCACCTGGCCGATGTGCCTTTCTTTGTAACGCACCGCCAGCGTGTCCTCGTTGAATCGCCAGCCATGGCATTCCTCGCAGTCCACGCGCACATCGGGCAGAAAGCTCATCTCGATGCGGCGCATGCCGTTGCCCGCGCAGGTCTCGCAGCGGCCGCCTGCCACGTTGAAAGAAAAGCGACCCGGCCCGTAGCCGCGCAGGCGTGCGTCCACCGTGTCGGCGAACAGTTTGCGGATGATGTCGAAGATGCCGACATAACTGGCGGGGCAGGAGCGGGGTGTCTTGCCGATGGGGGTCTGGTCGACCTGCAGCAGACGGTCGATGCTCTGCCAGCCCTCCATCGCACTGCAGCCCGTCAGCGCGGGCAGTTTGCGGCGCAGTGTGCCGGCGCGCAGGGCCGCCCGAAGATTGTCCAACAGCACGCCGCGGATCAGGCTGCTCTTGCCGCTGCCACTTACGCCGCTGACGGCCACGAGCTTGCGCAGCGGGATGTCCACGCTCAGTGAGCGCAGGTTGTGCAGCGTGGCGCCTTCGATGCGCAGTGTCTCGGCGGCAAAGTCCGCACGCTGTGTTTGATTGCGCAAGTCCGGCAGCGGATGGCGCAGGGGTCTGGCCAGGAAGCGCCCCGTCAGCGACGCTTTGTTCTTCTTCAGCTGGCTCAGGGTGCCCTGCGCTACGATCTCGCCGCCACGACTGCCGGCGCCGGGGCCGACGTCGATCAGGTGATCGGCCTCGGCCATGGTGGCATCGTCGTGTTCCACGACGATCACGGTGTTGCCCTGCTGCTGCAGGTCGCGCAGCGTGGCGATCAGCAGGGCATTGTCCCGTGCATGCAGGCCGATGGTGGGTTCATCGAGAATGTAGCAGACCCCCTGCAGGTTCGAACCCAGTTGCGACGCAAGCCGGATGCGCTGCGCTTCACCGCCGCTGAGGGTAGGGGCGGCGCGGTCCAGACTCAGATAGCCCAGGCCCACCTTGCCGAGAAAGCGCAACCGGGAATTCAATTCGGGCAGCAAGTCGCGGGCGATAGCCTCTTCCTTGCTGCCGAAGCGTAGTTTGCTGACCTCCCGTTCCGCATCCACGACGGACAGAGCAGTGAATTCGGCAATGGAGCGTTTCTCCAGCCGCACGGCCAAGGCTGTCGGATTCAGACGCTGGCCCGCGCAGACCGGGCAGCAAATCGGCTCCGGGGCGGGTTCCTCGTCGCTCTCTTGCGTGTCCAGCCAGACTTCCTCCTCGCCGGTCTGTTCTTCGGTGAAACTCTCTATGATCTCGCCGGTGCCGAAGCAGGTGCCGCACCAGCCATGGCGGGAATTGTAAGAAAACAGCCGCGGGTCGAGTTCGTCGAAACTGTCGCCGCAGGACGGGCACGCCCTCTGTGTCGAGAAGAGTCTGTCGTCCGTGCGCTCGCCATCCTTCTGCTGCGCGGGGGCGATGATGACGAGTCCGTTGGACAGGTCGAGGGCCTTGTCCAGCAGCGCGCCGATGGCCGCTTCATGGCGCGCGGCCACATTCGCTGAGCCAACGCAGATGGCGATGTCATGTTCCTTGTAGCGGTCGATGACGGGCCACGGGTCGCTGGGCAGCAGGCGGCCGTCCGCGCGCAAATGCGTGTAGCCGCGGCTCGCCGCCCAGGCCGCCAGTTCCTTGTAGATGCCTTTGCGGCCCACCACCATGGGCGCATACAGCGCAACGTCCTGGCCGCGCCAGTCCGTGAACAGGCGATCCAGAATCATGTCGCGGGTCTGGGGCGCGATGGCCTCGTCACAGCGCGGGCAGTGCTGGGTGCCCAGCTTCACGTACAGCAGGCGCAGGAAATGGTGGATCTCGGTCAGCGTGGCCACGGTGCTCTTGCGACCGCCGCGGCTGGTGCGCTGTTCGATGGCCACGGTGGGGGGAATGCCGTGGATGGCGTCGACATCGGGCCGGGTGGCGGGCTCCACAAACTGGCGGGCATAGGCGTTGAGAGATTCGAGGTAGCGGCGCTGGCCCTCGCCGAACACGATGTCGAAGGCCAGCGTACTCTTGCCGCTGCCACTGACGCCGGTGATGACCGTGAACTTGTTCAGTGGAATCGACACGTCGATATTCTTGAGATTGTGTTCCCGGGCGTGGTGAATCTCGATCGCCTGTGGACGGTGCACCACGGCACCGCGGCGGTCGGGTGCCAGGCTGCTGCGGCTGCGCAGGGCCTGCAGGCTGGCCTCGTAGTCGCGCAGGGCGACGGCGGTCAGGCCGCTGCCCGACGCGATGAAACTCTGCGGCGTGCCGGCCGCCACCAGCGTGCCGCCTTTGTCACCCCCCTCGGGGCCAATGTCGATCAGCCAGTCCGCCGCGCGGATCACATCCAGGTT
>CAISYX010000404.1 GCA_903889815.1 uncultured Gammaproteobacteria bacterium | reverse complement strand
GTTCCCGTACCTGCCAGCAATGCGGCCATGAAAGGCAAATCACTGTAGGCAAGGGCCGGCATCGTGGAGGCCTGCCAGTAGAAGATTTCGTCGCTGTACAGGTCCAGCGCAAAGGCAAGCACCAGTTTGAGCGCAAGGATCAATGCCATGCCAGTCAGCAGCAGTCTGCCGGGTCGGCCAGAATCGTTTATGGCTTTTTGCATGGGCAGGTCAGAAGTCATTTGCATCAATTACACACAGCAGGAAGGGTGCATGGTAGCACGAAGCAGTGTCTCTCCTTGAAGAGAGGGGGCCGTAAACTGGTTGACAATCATTCTCATTAGCTTTTAAACTGCATCGCAACTGAGGATATTCCATGTACGTATGCATCTGCAGACAAATTACTGACAGTCAGATTCGGGAAGTCTGTCGTGAAGGGACCAGCCGTATGGCTGACATTCGCGAACGGCTTGGAGTCGCTTCGGAATGTGGCAAGTGCGGCCGCCATGCCCTGAGCATTGTCAGCGAATTCAAGGGCTCGGCATCATCCGTCGATGCCGTGCGTGCTTGAGCCTGCGTTCTTCAAGTTGACTTGATGCTATTGTTTATCATTGATATCAAGGCGTTACATTTTCGCCGTGCTTGACATGTCTGCCCTGAACGACGACCCTAGACGCTGATTTCACGCAAAGGACGTTCTCATGAAAGCAGATGCCACCGTCTTAAAACACCTCAACAAAGCCCTCGGCAATGAACTGATCGCCATCAATCAGTACTTCCTGCATTCGCGCATGTTCCGGGAATGGGGGCTGAGCAAGCTCGCCAGCAAGGAATACGAAGAATCAATTGACGAGATGAAGCACGCAGATGAGCTTGTAGGCCGTATCCTTTTCCTTGAAGGCCTTCCCAATCTGCAAAACCTCGGTAAATTGCTGATCGGCGAACACACCCGCGAGATGCTGGAATGCGATCTGCAACTGGAAATGATCGCCATTCCCACCCTTAAAGAAGGAATAGCCCACGCAGAGTCCGTGCAGGACTATGTCAGCCGGGATCTGATGGCCGCGATTCTGCGCAGTGAAGAAGAGCATGTAGACTGGCTTGAAACCCAGCTTGCGCTGATTGAGAGGATCGGCATCGAGCACTATCAGCAAGCCATGATCTAAGGTTGCGCAGGTGCTTTTGTCACATCTTTGACTTATGCCACTTGTAGCATTCTGACTCTTTCATTCCCTACTCCCAAGGCACGACATCCTTCCATGTATGCATGCATCGACCTGGGCTCAAACAGTTTCCACCTGCTTATCGCTGAGTGGCAGGACGGTAAAAGCCAGATAGTCGAACGGTTCAGTCACATCGTGCAACTTGGCGAGGGGGTTGCCATTACCGGCGAAATTTCTCCAGCCGCCTTTTCAAGGGGTATGGACTGCCTGCAGGAGTTCGTCGACGTGATGTCACGTTACCCGATCAGCCAGTACTGGGCGCTGGGCACCAATGCCCTGCGGCTCTCCCGCAATGCATCTCAGTTTCTGGAACAGGCACGCCTGCTGGGGCTGGATGTCTCTGTAATCTCCGGTGTGCAGGAAGCGATTCTAGTGTATCTCGGTGTCATGTCAGGCCTGCCGCGCTCAGACGAGGTGCGCCTGGTCGTAGACATCGGCGGTGGCAGCACAGAAGTCATCATTGGCAGGCAAGACGAGCGCCTTGTTACTCGCAGTCTTGCGATTGGCTGTGTCAGCTGGCGTGACCAACACTTTGCTGCTCCAGCGCATTCGCCATCCCAGCTCGTCAGCAGGCTGGACGGTGCTGTCGATGCAGCGCAGGCGGTATTTGCGACGATTCGCGCTGAATGCCTGCAGTATCCGTGGGCGCAAGCCTATGCGTCATCGGGCACAGCAAAGATGCTGGCAGCAATGTGTCAGATGCGCGGTTTTCCAGAAGGTCAGATCACTCTCAAGGCTCTGGAGCTTCTTCGCCCCGACGTTCTGGCCTCTGCCGCAGATCCGGATGCCTTGCTGCCCGGACTCAAGGATCGCCGCAAGGACCTGTTGATGCCGGGTTGGGCTGTGCTGGTGGGAATGATGAGAGCCTACGATATAGAGCAGATACAATTCAGTCCCACAGCCCTGCGCGAGGGCATGCTGCACTTCATGATGCAGAAGGGCCCCGATACCACTGCGCTGGACAGGGCGAGTCTTCCGCAGGTCACTCAGACCGCGCTGTAGCGCACCTTCGCCAACTGTTGCAGCAGCAATGTCTGCACAGGCTCCCGCTTGTCACAATCATCCGGAATCAGGCGCAGATAGGTGCCGTCAGACTGCAACTCCCAGCTCTGACAGCGGTCATTCAGGTACATCTGCAATTCATCCAGAATTCGTGTAATCCATCTTTTGCGCAGGATCGGGAACGCCACTTCGATGCGATGCATCAGATTGCGCTCCATCCAGTCTGCACTGGAGCAATACAATGGATGCAGATTGTTTTCGAAGTAGAAGACGCGGGTGTGCTCCAGGAAGCGCCCGATGATGGATACCACGCGAATGTTTTCGGAGACGCCTGGAATGCCCGGTTTAAGGCAGCAGATGCCACGGATGATCAGATCGATCTTCACGCCGTTGCGCGATGCCGCGTAAAGTTCGCGAATGATGTCCGGGTCCGTCAGTGCGTTCATCTTGGCGATGATGCGTGCCGGCTTGCCTTCCAGCGCAGCATTCTTTTCCTGCTGAATCAGACGTACCAGGGATTTCTTGAGGCGGAACGGCGCGTGGATCACCAAGTCGGGGATGATGCGCTTGCCCATGCCAGTAATCTGCTGGAAAACCTTGTGCACATCGGCACACATCGTCTCATCACAGGTCATCAGGCCATAGTCGGTATAGATCAGCGAGGTCTTGCGGTGATAATTGCCGGTGCCAAGGTGAGCATAACGTTTCAGCTTGCCGCCTTCGCGCCGCACAATCAGCAACATCTTCGCGTGGGTTTTGTAGCCCATTACGCCGTATACCACCACCGCCCCGGCTTCCTGCAGCTTGCTGGCGAACTGCAGGTTTTCCTGCTCATCGAACCGCGCGCGCAATTCGATGACAACAGTCACTTCCTTGCCATTGCGGGCAGCTTCTGACAACGCCTCTACGAGTTCGGACGACTCGTTGGTACGGTACAGTGTCTGCTTGATCGACAGCACTGCGGGGTCTTTTGCAGCTTGTCTCACCCAGTCGATGATGGGGAGGAAAGACTGGAACGGGTGCATCAGCAGCTGATCTTCCTTGGTGACTGCTGTGAAGATGCAGTTGCCTTCTTCCAGCGCTGGAGGCGTGCCAGGCGTGAATGGCGCGAAGCATAGGTCGGGGCGATTGAGCATGCCGGTCAATGTCATCAGTCTCTGCAGGTTCACGGGACCGTCAAGGCGAAACAGGGCGTCTTCTGTCAGATTGAAGCGCTGCAGCAGAAAGTCGGTCAACTCGCGCGGACACGCAGCGCCAACCTCCAGTTTGGCTGCTGTGCCGAAGCGTCGGGAATGCAGCTCGCCCTGCAAGGCGCTGGCCACGTCTTCCACTTCCACATTGGACATCTCCAGATCGGAATTGCGGGTGACGCGGAACTGATGACATTCCTTGACGCGCATGCCGGGGAAAAACTCTTCCACATGGGCATGGATGATGGATGACAGGAAGATGAAGTTGTCGCCTTCCGCAACAATTTCCTTGGGCACCTTGATCAGGCGCGGCAGCGAACGCGGCGCGGGCACAATGGCCAGGCCGCTGTCACGGCCGAAAGCATCCTTGCCCTCCAGGGACAGGATGAAGTTAAGGCTTTTGTTCACCAGCCGCGGGAATGG
>CAISYX010000403.1 GCA_903889815.1 uncultured Gammaproteobacteria bacterium | reverse complement strand
GTCTACCGCAGGCCGTGCCGCCCGCGCTGCCACCTCCTGACACATTCCAGCGAATCCCCTCACAAAACATCTGTGCTATATTGCCGCTGCATCGTCAAACCCCAACCACAAGGGAGTTCCACATTCGTGAACAATCAGAGAGTACTTCGCAATCGCACCACCTCCTGGCATGGCGTCGCGCCGCGTCTGCTGGCGCTGTCCTGTGCCGCTGGCATCGCCGTTCTCAGCAGCCCCGGCGCACTGGCGCAAGCGGCTGGCACACAGGCCGAAATTGAAGAAATCATGGTGACCTCCTCCACGCGCCGTCCCGAGGCACTGGCGACGACCAACGCAAGTATTGCCGTCATGTCGGCGGAAGAACTGCGCTTGATTTCTCATCAACATATTCAGGAAGCCGCCAATCGCCTGGCCGGCGTCAACATCAATCGCAACAATGGCCAGGAAAGCCTGACATCCATCCGTTCGCCTGTTCTCACAGGTGCGGGCGCCTGTGGCGCCTTCCTTCTGGCCGAGCAGGGCATTCCTCTGCGCGCTGCCGGCTTCTGCAACGTCAATGAACTGTTCGATGCGAACAGCGAAAATGCCGCGCGCATCGAAGTCATCCGTGGACCAGCCACGGCCTATTATGGCTCCAACGCCGTGCACGGCATGATCAACGTGGTGTTGCCCGATCCCCGCAACGGCGGCGATGTAACCCTGGAAATGGGCCCGCGCGGCTCCAAGCGCGCCAATGTCACCTTCGGCATGGCCGAAGGCAATTTCAAACACATGTTCCTGGCCAATGGAGCAACCGAAGAAGGCTTCCGCGATGACAGCGGCTTCGACCAGCAGAAGCTGTCCTGGCGTTACCAGTACACCACTGCTGGCGGCTATGCCCTGGATGGCGGCTTCACCGTCACCAACCTCAACCAGGAAACCGCGGGCTACGTGGAAGGCAAGGACAATTACAAGAACAAGGCATTGTGGGACACCAACCCCAACCCGGAAGCCTACCGCGACAGCCAGAGCATGCGTGCCTGGACCCGGGTCAGCAAGGAATTCGAGAATGGCTGGGAAATCGTGGCCACGCCTTACTATCGCAAGGCCGACCTGAACTTCATCCAGCACTTCCTGCCCGGCCTGCCCACGGAAGACAATCAGCACTCCAGCATGGGCCTGCAGTTTGGCACCTACAACGACCTGAGCGAGGACACCATGATCTCCTTCGGGCTTGATGTAGAAGCCACTGAAGGCAGCCTGTTGCAACAGCAGCGTTTCCGCACCGTGGGCGCGGCCGCTCTGGTGGCGCAGACTCCGGTGGGCAAGCACTACGACTATGACGTGGATGCCACCCAGATTGCTCCTTTTGCACACCTCGAGCATTACTGGGACAACGGTTTCGACATCTCCCTCGGCCTGCGCTATGAGCGCATGGAATACGACTACGACAACAAGATGCTCACGGGCCGCACCCGTGATGACGGCACTGTCTGTGGCTTCGGCGGCTGCCGTTACAACCGTCCTGGCGATCGCAGCGATACCTTCGCAAACTGGGCACCAAAACTCGGCATTCGTTACCAGATCAATGATGTACACAATGCTCAGCTACGCCTGAACAAGGGCTACAGGGCACCTCAGGCGACCGAACTGTACCGTCTGCAGAACACGCAGAATGTCGCCGATCTGGATTCCGTCGAGATCGACAGCATTGAGCTGGGCCTGGAAGGCGCCGCGAATGCCTGGGAATACCAGGTGACTGCGTACTACATGGACAAGGACAACGAGATCATCACGGACAGCGCCCGTCTGAACCTGAACAACAGCCACACAAAACACCGTGGACTGGAGATTTCCGGCGCGTACGAGCTGACAGAAACCCTGCGTCTGGCGGGTGCCTACAACTTCGCGCGTCACACCTACGAGAACGTTGAGTTCTCGGGTGGCGTGAACATCAAGGGCAACGATGTGGACACTGCGCCGCGCCGCTTCGGCAGTGTGCAGCTGCAGTGGCAGGCCACCAGCAACGTGTTTGCAGAACTGGAGTGGGCGAACTCCGGGGCGTACTACAGCAACCCGGAGAACCTGAACCGTTACGAAGGTCATGATCTGCTGAACCTGCGTGCCCGCTGGCAGGCCGCGCCGGACCTGACTTTCTCTGCGAACATTCTCAACCTGACGGATGAGATGTATGCCGAACGTGCAGACTTCGCCTTCGGACGCGACCGCTACTTTACCGGCGAACCGATCCGTGCGTTCCTGTCCGTGAACTGGCGTTACAACTGAAACAAACCGCAAAGCCCGCGCGCAAGCGCGGGACTTGCTGAAAAAGAAATGCCCGCGCTGACACAATCAGGGCGGGCATTTCTGCTTATAATCCGGGACGCTCTTCTGTAAGGGGCACGCCCATGACGTCGCGCATTCCTGATGACTCACACCTGCAGTGCCTGCTGCGTTATTTCGCACAGGGTACGCGCACGGCACTGGCACCCATTCAGCATCCCGACCAGATCACCAACCGGCGGGTGCTATCCACCGAACTGCCTGCCATCAATTTTCGCGAAGCGGCCGTGCTTATTCCCATCGTGCATCACGAAGGTCGCTATGCCGTGGTCCTGACACAGCGGACCGAGCACCTCAGCAGCCATCCCGGCCAGGTCAGCTTTCCCGGCGGCCGCACCGATGAAGGCGATCATTCTCCAATCCACACTGCGCTGCGCGAAAGCGAGGAAGAGATAGGCCTGCCCCCTCTGGCGGTTACGGTGCTCGGCGCGCTGGGCAATCTACTGATGCCGTCGGGCTATTGCGTGACACCCATCGTGGGCCTGATCGCCGACGATACGCCCCTGACTCCTTCGCCACGAGAAGTGGCGCACATCTTCCACGTGCCGCTGCAGCTGGCGCTGAATGTCAGCAGCTTTGAAAGGGTGCGCGTGCAGGTGCCAGAAGGCGAGCGGGAGTGGCTGGAGATGCACTACGACGGCTACAGGATCTGGGGGGTCACAGCGGCGATTCTGTACCATCTGGCACAGGAAATTGCGGCAGCCTGATCTCCAGTGCCTGCGCTAGCCCAGCAGCAGATCGCGCTCATCGGTGCTGACGTGGGTGGCAGATACTTCCGCAGGATGGCACACCCTGTTGCGACCGCCTGCCTTGGCCTGCAGCAACCAGGCATCGGTGCGCCGCACGAAGCCCTCGTCATCATCGCGATCACCTGCAGCATGCACATCCACTCCCACACTGGAAGTCACATGCACTTCGGTATCTTCTGAATACAGAGGGGTGCCGGCGATGATCCCGCGCAACCGGTCGGCCAGTGTGATGGCGGCGTGCAGCGTAGTATCCGGAAGAATCAGTGCAAACTCTTCCCCACCATACCGGCAGGGTACATCCAGACGGCGCACCGTGGTCTGAATCAGCCGTGCAACATGACTCAGCGTCTTGTTGCCGAACGCGTGACCCCAGGTGT
>CAISYX010000402.1 GCA_903889815.1 uncultured Gammaproteobacteria bacterium | reverse complement strand
GGTGCGGTTCTATACGGCGCATTGCTGCAGAACCTGTACAGAGACTCACCGCAGTATCAAGACTATTTGAATACACAAAATGACCAGTAACGAAAGCAACCACAACGAAGACATCAAACCCCCGGAACCCGGAGCCCCCGAGGGCCAGGACGCCGAGGTCACGCCAGGACAGTTGTTGAGCCGCAAGCGCGAAGCGCTGGGCCTTACGGTCCAGCAGGTGGCTGAAGAACTGCACATCACCATGCACTACGTGCGCGCGCTTGAAGCAGATGCCCACGACAAGTTGCCGGGGGTGGTGTTCATTCGCGGCTACATCCGAGCCTATTCGAATTACCTGAAGCTTGATCCAACGGTCATAGTGAATGTATTCAACGAGTACATTGCGCAGCGCGAAAACAACGCGCAGGAAGCGACATATACGCGCAACAGACACCGCCGCGACCGCAATCTGCCGTGGATTGCTGTTTCTGGCGTTGCCTTTGTCGTGATTGCCGTGGCACTTTGGTATTTTGGAGCAGGTGCCTCGCCTCAGACTGGCGGCGTCGCGACACCGGCTCCAGTCAGCACGCCGGCAGTCTCTGCTGCTGCACCAGGCTCGAACGCCGGCACCAACGCGCCGACACTTGCCACGATATCGACAAACAGATCGACAGGCATTGAATTGCAGCCGTCGCCCACTGCCACACCAGCAACGCCAGCCGCAGTCATTGCGGCGCCGACAGTGGCGGTGCCCGCCAGTCCAGTAACCGGGCTGCCGCGTGCCATCGAACTGTCCCCAGCCGCCACGCCGGCAGTCGTCCCGGCCACCGTCCCTGTCAGCACTCCAACAGCCCCTGTAACGCTTCCTTTGAATTCGACCCCGGCGGCTAGCCCCGCATCTGCTCCAGCTTCCACTCCTTCTGCTACTCCTTCTGCTACTCCTGTGGCAACGTTCCCTGTCCCGGCAGCGACACAGCCTGCAGCAGCCATACCTGTGCCTGCGAGCGATACGCAGGTGATCAGTGTGGACGCGGGTGGCCCGGACGTGGTGGAGATCGTGTTCTCCGGCGAAAGTCTGGTACAGATCGACGATGGCAGCGCGCGACAGATATACCGCGATATCCGACTGGCCGGTGACCGCCTGCAAGTCAATGGCACGGGGCCCTTCAATGTGCTGCTGGGTGACGCGTCCTCTGCCGAGCTGCATCTGAACGGCAAGAGGATCGAGTTCACGGAGAGCATCCGTATCGACAATTCGGCACGACTTACTATTGGGTTATGAGCAGATCATGAGTTCACATACCGTCATTCCGCGTCGCAAGAGCCGTCAGATCATGGTTGGCAAAGTCCCGGTTGGGGGCGATGCGCCAATCAGTGTGCAAAGCATGACCAACACCGAAACCTGTGATGTTGCCGCCACCGTGGAGCAGATTCAGCGGTTGGAGCGCGCGGGCGCCGACATCGTCCGCGTCTCCGTGCCGACCATGGAAGCCGCCGATGCGTTCCGCGAGATTCGCCGTCAGGTGAATGTGCCGTTGGTGGCCGATATCCATTTCGACTACAAGATTGCCTTGAAAGTGGCCGAATACGGCGTTGACTGCCTGCGCATCAATCCGGGCAATATCGGCAGCGAGAAGAAGATCCGTGCTGTCATCGACGCCGCCAAAGATAAAGGCATCCCCCTGCGCATCGGCGTCAACGCTGGCTCGCTGGGCAAGGTGCTGCTGCGCAAATATGAAGAGCCCAACGCCGATGCCATGGTTGAGTCGGCCTTGACGCAGATCGACATTCTCGACAAATACGATTTCCAGAATTTCAAGATCAGCCTCAAAGCGTCCGAGATATTCATGACCCTGCAGGCCTATCGCAAGCTGGCGGGGCAGATTGACCAGCCGCTGCACCTGGGCATTACGGAAGCCGGCGGCCTGCGCTCCGGTACTGTCAAGTCAGCGATCGGGCTTGGCGCCTTGCTGATGGAAGGCATTGGCGACACCATCCGCATCTCGCTGGCAGCGGACCCGGTGGAAGAGATAAAGGTGGGCTTCGACATCCTCAAGAGCCTGGGCATCCGCAGCAAGGGCGTGAATCTTGTCGCCTGTCCAAGCTGTTCGCGGCAGAATTTCGATGTCATCAGCGTGGTCAACCAGTTGGAAGCCCGCCTCGAGGACATCATTACCCCGGTGGATGTGGCCGTGATCGGCTGCATCGTCAACGGACCGGGAGAGGCGAAAGTGGCTGAGATCGGTTTGACGGGAGCCAGCCCAAGCAACCTGGTGTATGTGGAAGGCAAGCCGCACCACAAGATCGACAACGAGCGCCTGGTGGATGAACTTGAAGTCATGGTCCGCGCCCGGGTGGCACAGAAGCTCGCCAGCGAAGCGGCGCGGGAAGCAGCGCGCCAGAACATCATTGCCGTTGGCTGATACTCCCGGCCGGCTGGCACTTCAGACGAATTTCGAACGTAGCAGATTATGAACAAGATTCAGGCAATCAGGGGGATGAACGATATCCTCCCCGGCGAAACGCCGGTGTGGCAATACCTCGAAAGCACCGTGCAGCGCGTGCTGCAACGCTATTCCTATCGGGAATTGCGCTTTCCGGTGCTGGAACAGACGCAGCTGTTCAAGCGCTCGATTGGTGAAGTCACCGATATCGTCGAGAAGGAAATGTACAGCTTTGACGATCGCAACGGCGAGAATCTCAGCCTGCGCCCGGAGGGCACAGCGGGTTGTGTACGCGCCGCCGAAGAGCACGGCCTGCTCTACAATCAGCAGCAGCGACTCTGGTACAAGGGGCCGATGTTCCGCTACGAACGTCCTCAAAAGGGACGCTACCGCCAGTTCCACCAGATTGGCGTGGAGGCCTATGGCATGGCCGGGCCTGACATCGACGCCGAGGTCATCCTGCTGTCAGCCCGCCTCTGGAAAGAGCTGGGACTTGGCGCCCATCTGCGCCTGGAGATCAACAACATCGGCACTTCGACCGACCGTCGCGAATATGGCGAAGCCTTGATTGCTTACCTGCGCAGTCATGAAGCCGCTCTCGACGATGACAGTCGGCGCCGCCTTGCCAGCAACCCTCTGCGCATTCTCGACAGCAAGGTGCCCTCGACTCAGGCGATTCTGGCCAACGCGCCATTGCTGGCGGATTACACCAGCAGCGACACCCGTTCACATTTCGAAGCACTGCAGACTCTGCTGCGCGAGGCCCGCATCGTTTTCGCGGTAAACCCCCGTCTGGTGCGAGGCCTGGACTACTACAACAACATGGTGTTCGAGTGGATCACTGATGCCCTTGGCGCTCAGGGCACTGTTTGCGCTGGTGGCCGATACGACGGGCTGGTGGCCCAACTGGGAGGGCGTGGCACCCCGGCTGTTGGTTTCGCCATGGGCGTTGAACGTCTGGTGCTGCTGCTGCAGGAAACTGCCACTCTGCCCTCTGGGATTGGCCAGGAGCTGGATGTCTTCATCGCAGTGGGAGACGGTTTCGGCCCGCAGGCGATGGCGTTGGCTGAAACACTTCGTGATCGCCTGCCTTCCCTGCGAGTCCAGCTCAATTGCGGCGGCGGCAAAGTCAGCAACCAATTGAAGAAGGCATTCAACGCTGGAGCCGGTCTGGTACTTGTACTGGAAGCATCGGAGCAGGGCTTTGCGCAAGTCAAGGTGCGACGCCTGGCAGACGACACGCCGGCAATGATATTCCGCTGTGAAGACGCAGCTGATGGGCTGCAGAGGCTGATTTCCGGCGCTTGACAGCGCCCGGCGGCTAATTCAGGATGCCCTACCCGGCGGCACGGCGGCGCTATTACGCGTAAACAGACACGAAGAACAAGATTAACGGCATCACAGAATCAGGAGCTACACGTGGCACTCAGTACCGAAGAAGAAGAAACCCTGGACTCCCTCAAGCGCTGGTGGAACGAGAGCGGCAAGTCCATCCTGCTCGGTGTCGTGATTTTTGCGGTGGGGTATTTCGGTTGGGTGCAGTGGCAGAGCATGCAGGTCGTTGAATCCTCAGAGGCCTCCGACCTTTTTGAGGAACTGGGCACCACCGTGGTGCTCGGACCGGGCGTGGCCCTGACCGACGAAGCGCGAGCCTCAGCACAGACGCTTATCCAGCAGCTCAAGACCGAACATGCTGATACTTCTTATGCCTTGTTCGGTGCGCTCTTCGGTGGCCGTCTGGCCGTCGAGGCGAACGATCTCCAAACCGCCGAAACCGAACTGCAATGGCTGCTCGACAATACCCGCTCGGGGCTTTTCGGCTCGACAGACGAGTCCCTGATCATTACCGCTCAGCTGCGCCTGGCGCGTGTCATCCTGGCAAAAGAAGATGCGGCGCGTGCGCTTGCGCTGCTCGACACTGTAGTACCTGGTGCCTTTGAAGCCGAACATGCCGAAATTCGCGGCGATGTTCTGGTGGCCCTTGGGCAGTTGACTGAGGCGCAAGCCTCCTATCAGGCAGCCCTGCAGTCCGGTTCCACCAGCACCACGCTGCAAATGAAAATCGACGATCTCGCTCTGGGCAGTTAAGGAACAAGGATTTATGAAAGCAGTCGTCTCCCCCGCGACGTTCGCACAGGACGCTTCGGCGTCGTGGTTTCCCTCGGGCAGCCTGCTGCGCCGCGCCGGCCTTGTCGCCCTGCTGTTGGGGCTGAGCGCCTGCAGCGTGCTGGAGCCAATCACCAGCATGTTCGGTGACGACGACGTAGAGCAGCCCACTGAGCTGGTTGACTTTGATCAGGAGCTGCGGCTGAACCGCCGCTGGAGCGTCAATGTCGGCGATGGGCAGGGCGATTACTACAACACGCTCGCGCCGGCCATAGACCGCGAATTCATCTATGCTGCTGCTGCCAACGGCACTGTGGTGGCCATCGAGCTTGCCACCGGTGACGTGGTCTGGCGCGAGCGCATGGAAGATGTCGAGATTTCCGGTGGCGTAGGAGCTGGTTCCGGCATGGTGCTGGTCGGCACACGCGAAGCTGAAGTCATCGCACTGGACCAGATTTCCGGGCGTCAATTGTGGAAGTCTTCTGTGACCAGTGAAGTGGTGTCGGCGCCGCAGACCAACGGCGCGATCGTGGTGCTGCAGACTGTCGATGGCAAGCTGATCGGATTGAATGCGGTGACCGGAGAGCAGGCATGGATTTATGAGACCACCATTCCTGACCTGACGCTGCGTGGCAGCAGCAAGCCTGTCATTGCAGGAACTGTCGTGATCGCTGGCTTCGCCAACGGCATGGTGGCGGCGGTCAACGCCAGCAACGGGTTTCTGTTGTGGGAAGAGCGCGTTGCGATTCCACAGGGTCGTTACGACATCGAACGCGTCATCGACGTCGATGGCGATCTGCTGCTGGTGGGCAATACCGTCTATGCAAGCAGCTATCAAGGCAATCTGATGGCTTTCGATGTGCAATCCGGCCGGATTGTGTGGGGCATTGAGGCGTCAAGCTATCAGGGTATTGCCCAGGGATTCGGCAATCTGTATTACACAAACGATGAGAGTCATGTGATCGCCCTGCGCAACAACACCGATGAGGTGGTCTGGGAGAGCAAGGCTCTGCGCCTGCGGTCGGTGACTGCGCCCAGAACCCTCGGCAATTACGTCGCCGTCGCCGACTTCGAAGGCTGGCTCCATCTGCTCTCCCAGGTTGACGGACACTTCGTGAGCCGCGTGAATGTGGATGGCGATGGCGTACGTGCGCCGCTGGTCATTGACAATGACACGATCTACGTCTACGGCAACAGCGGTCAACTGACTGCCTACTCTATCCGCTAAGTCCTGCCGGCCCCGACCGGCGCCGCGCCGCGACCACAGCAAGCAATGGTAATTTTATGAGACCTGTCCTGGCCCTCGTTGGCAGACCCAACGTTGGCAAATCCACGCTTTTCAACCGTTTGACCCGCAGCCGGGATGCCCTTGTGGCCGACCTGCCGGGACTGACCCGCGACCGACAGTATGGCGAAGGGCGCATTGCCGACCGCCCCTTCATTGTCATCGACACGGGCGGGCTGTCGGGCGAGGAAGAGGGGATCGACTTCGAAATGGCGTCGCAGTCCTTGCTTGCCATTGAGGAAGCCGATTGCGTATTGCTGCTGGTGGATGGCCGCGCTGGCCTGACGCCGGGTGACACCCACATCGTGGAATACTTGCGCAAGCAGCAGAAGAACGTCTGCCTTGTCGTCAACAAAGTCGATGGCATTGACGAAGATGTGGCCATGGGTGACTTCTTCGGCCTGGGCATTCAGCGCGTGTTCCCGGTGACGGCCAGTCAGGGGCGCGGCGTCCGCAAGATGATCGACGACGTGCTGGCGCAGTTTCCCCAGGACGAGCCACTGTCGCCCGCCGCGCAGACCGGCATCAAGATTGCCATCTCCGGCCGACCGAATGTCGGCAAGTCCACGCTTGTGAACCGCATGCTTGGGGAAGAGCGCGTGGTGGTTTTCGACATGCCGGGCACCACCCGGGACAGCGTCTATATTCCCTT
>CAISYX010000401.1 GCA_903889815.1 uncultured Gammaproteobacteria bacterium | reverse complement strand
ATGCCGAGGCTGGCATCCAGCAGGCAGGCATAGCGCCAGGCAGGGCTGCTGCATTCGCGCGCCGTCCACTTCTGCAGCAGGTCATTGCGCAGCGCAAACACGCCGCCGATGTAGTTACTGGAATACAGGTGCTCTGGCGCCCACTGCGGTGTGAAGCAGGGCTGCAGATGCGTGCCGGTGGCATTCACCTCGTCGTGGTCGCTGTAGATCAGCTGCGTGTCGGCTGTCAGCGCAGCGCGTCCCATCTCACTCAGCGCATGAGGAGCCAGCGTCTCACCCGCGCGCAGGAACACGCTCCAGCCAGGCGTGGTGCTCATGTCCTGCAGTGCCGAGCTCATCGCTGCAGACCAGCGCACAGTCGCCGTGCGGGGCAGTGCTTTCGCAACGAATTGTTCCAGTTCCGGCGTGGCTGTCGCCACGACCTGCAGGTCGAGGAAGGGCCAGGACTGCCCGGCCAGGCTGTTCAGCGTGGCGAACAGGGCGTCGGTATCGCCATTGCCCTCCACCAGCAGATGAAAGCGTGCGGGGTTCGACAATGTGCCGGCCAGCGTGCGCATGGCAGACACTTCGGCGTCGTCCGGCGAGTTGCGCCAGTACCAGGTGTTGTACAGGTCATCGTTCTTGAACAGCACGAACCCGCGGCTCAGCGTGCGGACATGGCCGGCCTTGTCGGTGAAGACCAGTTCCAGCTGGTGCGCGCCCGCCGGCAGATCGGGCAGCGCTATCTCTTGATAGAAACCCGCCGAGAAGGCATCCGGAATGTCCTTGAACACTTCGGCGATGTCTGGCCGGCTGACGCCCGTGGCGAAGCTGGCGTGCAGAATGCCGTCGATCTTCGCCTCTATCTGCGCAATGCCGGCGGGGGCGCAGCACCAGCCCTGCAGGCTGATCAGCTCGGGGAACTCATTCTGCGTGGCACTGGGGATGTCGAGATTGCAGTGAATGAGCTCCGAACCCGTGATGACGGGGCCCTGGGGCTGCGGTTCCTGCTGGTGGAACTGGCCCTGTTGTAGGAGCGTGCCCTCTTGTTGTGGGAGCGGGCCCTGTTCCGGGAGTCTGCCCTGTTGTGGGAGCGGGCCCTGCCCGCGAACAAGTCCCCGCACCTTCGCCCTCACCACATCCACCTTTCTGCGCGCCCAGCGCAGTGGCCTGGTCACTTTCCACGACGAGGAGTTCAGCAGCATGTGCAGATCGGCCGACAGCTGCGCCACCTGCCCGCGCGCGCCATCCAGCTCGGCGTTGCGCTTGTTCAGGTGCTGGCCCAGCTTGTTGATCTGCTGGTGCAGTTCGCGCAATTCGGTGTTTTGGCGCTGCGCTGCCTCGTGCAGTTCACGCAATTCGGTGTTTTGGCGCTGCGCTGCCTCGTGCAGTGTCGCGAGCTCCACCCCCATGGCGCGGGACTGCTCGTGCACCGCCACCACATCATTGTTCAGGCGGGTGATGTCGCCGTGCAGTTGAGCCACCAGCGCCGTTTCGTCCAGGCTGCCCAGGGTTGCATTCAGCTGCTCGCCGTTCCAGCGTGCCCGCCACTTGTCGAAGACGCGGGCGCGCGCGCGGGCGATGGGGTGCTCGGGCAGATAGCGGGTGCGCGGGTCCTGCGATGCCGTGTTGGACTCGCCGCCCTGGCGGTAAAACGCACTGATCACATCGATGTGCCGGAAAGGAGCGAGCGCTGCGCACTGCAGCCAGAAGTCCCAGTCCTCGAAGATGTCGAGGGTGGTGTCGAAGCGGCAACCCGCCTGCACCAGCATGTGTCGGAACAGGGCCGAGTGGATCGGAATGAAATTGTCGCGGCGCAGACGGGCCGGGTCGAACGCGATCCGCAGCGTCGCGTCCAGCAGCGTGCCATCGGGCGCGGTGTTCTGTGTGCTGCTGTAGGCCACGCCAAGCGCGGCATCCGCCTGCAGGCACTCGACGAGGGTCTGCACGTGCTCCGGGGCAATCCAGTCGTCCTCGTCCAGAAACATCAGGTATTCGCCCTGCGCTGCTGCCAGCGCGGCATTGGCGGCGGCGGGCCGGTTCCAGGGCGACTGCCCGCTGACTTCCCGCACCGGGGTCTGCAGCCCCATCTCGCGCCAGACACTCACGCCTTTTCCCGAGGCGTCCACCAGCACGATTTCGATGTGCGGATACGTCTGCTGCTCTACCGAACGCAGGGCTTGCCCCAGCTCGGGCCGGTTCATGCTGCGGCACAGGATGGACACGAGACCGGGCGTTCCGGAGGCAGATTGAGAAAGCACGTCAGAGGGGCGCTGGGTCATTGCGGAGAGTCTTTTTTTTTACCGTGGAAGTAAGCGGGTGGCGTTGGCACACTCGTAAGGGCAAGACGCTCCTGGCGTCGCAGTTCATGTTCGCTAAGCAGTTCGGGCTGGCACAGCAACTCAGGTGTCAGCACACAATACGCCTCGGCATAGCGCACCTGCGCCGGCAGCGTGTAGGTGCGGTAGCGGTTCAGTGCGAAGATCAGTTCATCGTAAGGCTGGATGCCCAGCTGCGAGGGGTAGCAGGCAATGGCCGCGCGCTTGCCGGCTTCGTGAGCCGTGATGTCCACCAGCACGTCGACCCGTTGCAGAGGAGCGCCGACTTCGTACATCGCCACGTGCAGGGCGTGTCCTTCTTCCACAAGGCGCCGGGTGGCCTCTATGGCGATCCAGGCCGTGGCACGGTGATCGGGATGAATCTCGTGGATCGAGGGTGTCAGTACCAGATCCGCACCGGCCGTCAGTATGGCCTGCCTTGCGGCCGCCAGCGTGCGCTCGTCGCACACCACGCCGCGGTCGGGTTCGCGCCAGAAGTGCACTTGCGTGAGGCCCAGCACCTTTGCGGCAGCCAGAGTCTCGGCCTCGCGCACGCCGGCGCCGGCCTTGCCGTGTTCGCCGTAATCGCCAGAGGTCAGCAGCACGGCCTGCACGGGTATGCCCCGCTGCGCCAGCGCCAGCGTCAGCCCGCCACAGCCCAGCGACTCGTCATCGGGGTGCGGCGCGAACACCAGGGCGGCGCGGCACTCGATGAGCGGACTGGCGTGATAGGGCGTCAGGCGTGATTCCATCGCGATCGCTCAGCTGACCTTGCGGATGATGATCGACTCCAGCACTTCTCCAATGAAGTCCAGGAACAGCGTGTCGAGGTCTTCGTTGAAATAGTCCTGGGACTTGTTGCCGATGGCGAGCACGCCCAGCATGCGTTCGCGGCCGATCGGGCACAGGGCCACGGAGCGGATGCTGGACGAGCGGTGCGGGAACAGGAACGCCGCAGTGTCCTTGCTGACCGCCTTGCACAGCGTGCGGCGGTCGCGCAGCAGCGTCGGGAAGTTTTCCTGCAGGAATTCGGCGGACTCGAGGCGGGTGTGCTCGACATTGCGCAGATGATCGGCCTGGAACAGGATCACGCTGCAGGCGTCGATGCCGGGCTGGGTGCACAGATTGGCTTCGGTGGCGCTGGCAATCTGCGCCACTTCGTCTTCCATCAGCAGCGCCAGAATCAGCGCGCGGGTGACATTGAAGAGCTGATCATTGTACTTGGCGGTCTCCAGCAGCTGATTGAGCGTGTGGCGCGACTCGATGCTGCGCTCGCGCAGTATCTTTACCTGGCGTTCCAGCAGCGAGATGGCCTGGCCGCTTTCGTGGGGCAGGGTGATCCCGGCCAGCAGGGAATCCCGGTTGATGAAGAAGTCGGGGTGTTGCTTCAGGTAACTGGCCACCTGATCGGCGCTCAGCGGGCTGTTCTTGTCATTGTTGTGCTGTGGAGAGGTCTCGCTCATACGCTGTCTTCACTCACGGATTGAAAGGGGAATGCTTCACGAAAACTGCTCAGGATCGATGCTGCCTTCGAACACGCTGGCGGCCGTGCCACGCATGATCACAGGCTGGCCTGCTGCGGCCCAGCTCAGGCGCAGGTCGCCGCCGGTCAGGTGGGCCAGCACGTCGGCATCCAGCAGTCCTGCCGCCCGACCGCATACCACGGCGGCGCACGCGCCGGTGCCGCAGGCTTGCGTCTCGCCCGCGCCACGCTCGAACACCCGCAGGCGGATGCGGCTGCGGTCAAGAATCTGCATGAAGCCGACATTCACGCCCCGGGGAAAATCCGGGTGACTGCCCAGCGCGGTGCCGATCGCGCGTACCGGGCTGGCAGCGACATCGTCCACCACGATCACCGCATGGGGATTGCCCACCGACACGGCGTGGAAAGTGACGCTCAGCGGCTGACCCTCGACAGTCAGCGTGCGCTGATAGACCGGTGCCTGATCTGCCACAAAGGGCAAGGCGGCGGGAGTGAAATCGGGGGTGCCCATGTCGACGGTCACAAAACCATCATCGCCCACGCTCAGCACGATCACGCCGCGCATGGTCTGCACGCGCATCTCCCGGTGAGCAGTCAGGCCTTTGTCGAGCACGAAGCGGGCGAAGCAGCGCGCACCATTGCCACAGTGCTCCACTTCATTGCCATCCGCGTTGAAGATGCGGTAATTGAATTCCACGTCGGGTCGCGTCGGGGCTTCGATCAGCAACAACTGGTCGAAGCCGATGCCGGAATGGCGGTCGGCCAGGCGACGGATCTGGGTGCTGGTCAGCACGACGGGATTCGAAATCAGGTCGATGACCATGAAGTCGTTGCCGAGGCCGTGCATTTTGGTAAACGGTAGCTGCATATGTGCACATTTCACATGTAGGAGCGGGCTGGCCCGCGAACAATCATTGCCAGTCTGGTTCGCGGGCAAGCCCGCTCCCACAGCAAGGCCCGCACCTACGGAAGCACTGACTCCAGGGCCAGCTGATACTCCAGGGTTTCGCGCTGCCGCACCACGGTAGCCACGTCGCCTTCCACCATGATCTCTGCGACACGATTGCGCGTGTTGTAATTCGAGCTCATCACGAAGCCATAGGCACCGGCGGTGCGCACGGCCAGCAGGTCACCCTGGGCAATGGCCAGCGAGCGTTCCTTGCCCAGGAAGTCGGAGGACTCGCAGACAGGACCTACCACATCGTACACACGGGTCGGCACAGCCCCCGGCGCATGTTCCTGCACGGCCACGATATTCTGCCAGGCGCCATACAGTGCGGGACGCAGCAGATCATTCATGGCGCCGTCCACAATAGCAAAATTCTTGTGGGCGTTGTGCTTGAGATACTCGATCTTCGTCACGAACAGACCGGCATTCGCGCAGATTGAGCGCCCTGGTTCCAGAAAAAGACTCAGGCCACGTCCGGCGATGCGCTCGAGCACCGCGTGGATGAATTCTGACGGCGCGGGCGGCTTCTCGTCGCGATAGCAGACCCCCAATCCGCCACCCATGTCGAAGTGACGAATGGCGATGCCCCGTGCGGCCAGCGTGTCCACCAGCAACAACACCCTGTCTATCGCGTCGAGGTACGGTGCGATGGTGGTCAGTTGCGAGCCGATGTGGCAGTCCACGCCCACGATGTCAATGTGACTCATCTTCGCGGCACGCCCGTAGACGTCCACGGCCGTGTCAATGGCGATGCCGAACTTGTTTTCCTTCAGTCCGGTGGAAATGTAGGGATGGGTGCCCGCATCGACATCGGGGTTCACCCGCAGCGAGATCGGCGCACGCAGGTTGAGGCGCGCGGCAACGGCATTGATGCGGTCCAGCTCTGGCTCGGACTCCACATTGAAGCAGCAGATGCGCAGTGTCAGCGCACGCGCGATTTCGTCTTCAGTCTTGCCAAGGCCTGAAAAGATCACCTTGCCCGGGTCGCCACCGGCGCGGATCACGCGCTCCAGTTCGCCACCGGAGACGATGTCAAAGCCTGCGCCAAGGCGCGCCAGCACGTTCAGTACCGCCAGGTTGGAGTTGGCCTTGACGGCAAAACAGGTCAGATGAGGCGTCCCGGACAGCGCTTTTTCATAGGCCAGAAGATTGTGCTCCAGTGCGGAGCGCGAGTAGATGTAACATGGCGTCCCGAAACGCCGGGCAAGATCGGCGACCGGGATGTCTTCTGCAAACAAGGCATTGTCACGGTACTGGAACGGATCCATTGATGAGCGTCCTGGGAGTCGGTGGAAAGAGGTGTCGATCAGCGCACGGAGGCCGTGAAGGCGCTCTGGTCGGGTCGCTGCAGGGGGCCCTTCTGACCACAGCTCAACAGGCCGCAGCACAGGAAAAGCATCAGTGTCAGGCGCAGGGAATTGGTCACGGTTGTGGGCTTGTCCGGGTTCTTGAAAGTGCCGGGATTATAGCCGCAGACGTTGCGCAAAAGCCACGCCGCCGGGGCTTGCAGGCTGTCTGATCTGACTTGAAATCACGCATCGCTGTCCCCACAAAGGCGGCTCGTTGGTCGTATACGGAACAATAATCATGATTGAAATTAATCAGTTAACGAAGAAATTCGACAATTTTACAGCCGTGGACAATCTCAGTTTCACGGTGCGGGAAGGCGAAGTACTGGGATTTCTCGGGCCCAACGGCGCGGGCAAATCCACAACCATGAAGGTCATCACCGGCTTTCTGGCGGCGACCTCGGGTTCGGTGAAGGTGGACGGGCACGACATCGCCACCGACCCGCTGGCCGTCAAGGCGCTGATCGGCTACCTGCCCGAAGGCGCGCCCTGTTATCCCGACATGACGGTGCTGCAGTTCCTCGACTTCATCGCCGAGATCCGCGGCTTCAGCGGGCAGGAGAAGCAGCGCCGCATCGACAAGGTCATCGGCGACGTCGAGCTGGGGGCGGTGTGCCACAAGACGATCGACACCCTCTCCAAAGGTTTCAAGCGCCGGGTGGGACTGGCCCAGGCCATCCTGCATGACCCCAAGGTGTTGATTCTGGACGAGCCAACCGACGGCCTCGACCCGAACCAGAAACACCAGGTCCGCCAGCTCATCCGCAACCTCGCCAAAGACAAGATCGTCATCATCTCCACCCATATCCTCGAAGAAGTCAGTGCCGTGTGCACCCGTGCGATCATCATCGCCGGCGGGCGCATTCTGGCCGATGGCACCCCGAAGGAGCTGGAGGCCCGTTCGCGCTACTTCGGCGCGGTGAGCGTGCAGCTGACGGCAGATTTCGACCTGCACAAGGCGGTGGCGAGTGTGACTGAAGTCAGCGGCATCGAGCTGAGTGATGCCAGCGGACGCCGCCACGTGCTGCTGCCGCAGCAGGGCGCGCAGATCTTCAGCAAGGTGCTGGATATGGCGCAGAACGAGCGCTGGCCAGTGGCGGAATTTCATCTGGTGGAAGGGCTGCTGGAAGATTACTTCCGCAGTGTGACACAGGGCACGGTCACGGGCAGTGCCCAGAAGCATGAGACAGGAGTGACGCAATGAGAATTCTGCAGATCATTTTCAAGCGCGAACTGGCGGGCTACTTCGCCACCCCGCTCGCCTATGTGTTCATCGTGATCTTTCTGGTGATGAACGGCATCTTCACCTTCGACCTCGGTGGCTTCTACGTGCGCGGCCAGGCTGACCTGATGCCTTTTTTCAGTTTCCATCCCTGGCTCTATCTGTTCATGATTCCGGCCATCGCCATGGGCCTGTGGGCCGATGAGCGCAAGACGGGCACCATCGAACTGCTGATGACACTGCCGGTGAAACTCACTGATGCGGTGCTCGGCAAATTCCTGGCCGCGTGGGTATTGTGCGGTGCGGCACTTCTGCTGACCTTCCCCATCTGGATCACCGTGAACTATCTGGGTGACCCTGACAATGGGGTGATCGTCGCGGCCTATCTGGGCAGCTGGCTGATGGCCGGCAGTTTCCTGGCCATCGGGTCGTGCATGTCGGCGATGACGCGCAATTCGGTGATCGCCTTCATCCTGACCGTGGCCATCTGCTTCGTGTTCGTGGCCTCGGGCTCCGAGATCGTGCTGAACGCCTTCAACTGGGCGCCGCAGGTGCTGGTGGATGCCGTGGCGGCTCTGAGTTTCCTGACGCACTTCGACGCCATCAGCAAAGGGGTGCTCGACGTGCGTGACATTCTGTTCTTCCTCGTGTTCATGGCGTCGTGGCTGTTTGCCTCCGCCATCGTCATCGAAATCAAGAAAGCGAATTGAGGAGTCTGATGATGAACAGCAAGATGATGTTTTCTGGAAAAGGCCTGGTGATCACCGGCGCCTTCCTGCTGGTCAGCGTAGCGCTGATCAGTGTGTTTCCCCGGCTGCGCGTTGACCTGACGCAGGACAGTCTCTACACCCTTGCCGACGGCACCCGCAATATCGTGCGCAATCTCGAAAAGCCCGTCGAGCTGTTGTTCTTCTACTCGGAAGAGGCGACGGCCGATGTGCCCCAACTGCGCACCTATGGCACCCGCGTGCAGGAGCTGCTGCAGGAGATGGAGATCGCCAGCGAAGGCAACCTGACACTGCGCCTGGTGGACCCGGTGCCGTTCTCTGAAGAGGAAGACGAGGCCGTGGAATTCGGCGTGCAGCGCGTGCCGTTGAGCGAAGGCGGCGAGGAAGTGTTCTTCGGCATCGTGGCGCTTGACCCGTCCACCAATGCGGCGGAAGGCGAAGAGGCCACGGCGGAGAAGATCTTCAAGACCATCGCCTTGGTGCGGCCTGATCAGGAAGAGTTTCTGGAATACGAGGTTGCCAAACTGATTACCCAGGTGGCGAACCCCACGCCGCCAGTGGTGGGTTTCCTGTCCAGCGTTCCCGTGGATGGCGGCATGAATCCCGACACGATGCAGCCGGTGGCGCCGCTGATGATCATGGACACGATCAGGCAGTTGTACACCGCGCGACGTGTGGCACCCGATGCCACCAGCATCGATGAGGACATTACTATCCTGATGCTGGTGCACCCGCAGGAGCTGAGCCTGCAGACCCAGTACGCGATCGATCAGTTCGTGCTGCGTGGCGGCAAGGTGCTGGCCTTCCTCGATCCGAATGCGGATTCCCAGGCGCAGCCTGGCCCGGACGGCGTGCCAGTGGCGCGTCCGAATCAGGCCTCTGATCTGGACGCCTTGCTGCGCGCCTGGGGCGTGCAGTTCGACAATACCCGCGTTGTGGCCGATCGCGAACAGGCGCTGCTGGTGAATCTGGGTGAGTCCACCCGCCCGGTGACGCATTACGGCATGATGGGCCTGCAGCGCGGCAGTTTCGCGAATGACATCGTGACCACGGGAATGCAGGTGTTGAACTTGTCGTCCGCCGGCGCGATCTCGCCGCTCGAGGGCGCGCAGACCACCTTCGAGCCTCTGCTGCAGAGCAGTGCCGACGCTGGCCTGATGGAGGCGCCGTTGTTCAAGGCGCTGACCGACCCGACCATTCTGCTGGATGACTTCCAGGCCTCTGGCGAGCGTTACACCATTGCGGCGCGCGTCTCCGGCACAGTGCAGTCCGCCTTCCCCGAGGGACGTCCGGCACCCGCCGCCGAGCCTGCCGTGGAATCAGCAGATGCTGTTGCTGGCGCAGACGCGGCAGCGAGCGCCGAGCCAAGTCCTGCTCCTGCAGCTGAGGAGCCCCTGGCGGCCCATCTGAGCGAATCGAACGGCCCGGTCAATATCATCCTGATTGCTGATTCCGACATGCTCAATGATCGACTGTGGGTGCAGATCCAGTCCTTCTTCGGCCAGCGCATTGGCCAGGCGTTCGCGAGCAACGGCGACTTCATCATGAACGCGCTGGACAATCTCTCAGGCAATGCCGAGCTGGTCACCATCCGCAGCCGTGGCCGTTACGCACGTCCTTTCCTGACGGTGATGGAACTGCAGCGGGAAGCCGACCTGCGTCTGCGTGAGGAAGAGACGGAACTGCTGCAGAATCTGCAGCAGACGGAAGCGCAGATTGCGGCACTGTCGAGCACGCAGGACGGCAACCAGCTCTCTGACGAGCAGCGCGCCGAGATCGACCGCTTCAACGAGCAGCAGCTTGAGACGCGCCGTCGTCTGCGGGAAGTGCAGCTGCAGTTGAACCAGGACATCGAACGCCTCGGCTCGGTGCTGAAATTCGTGAACACGGCGCTGGTGCCGATTCTGCTGATTGGCTTCGTGCTGCTGATGGGTTACCTGCGCGGGCGGCGCCGCACGGCGTAGCGGCGGCTGTGGGAGTGGACTGTTGGGGCTGTCTGTGGGAGCCCGCTCCCACAAAGCAGCGCCCGCTCTTACAAGGACGGGTCCTGCTCCTGCTCATAGGGCAGGAACACCTTTACATGGGTGCCCACGCCCAGCTCGCTGCTGATTTCCAGGCGGCCCCCGTGGGCCTGTGCAATCAGCCGGCAAAGATAAAGTCCCAGTCCAAAACCACCCGTGTTGCGCTGGCGCGCGCTGTCGGCGCGATAGAAGGGCTCGCTCAGATGTTCCATGTGCTCCGCCGAGATGCCCTCACCCTCGTCTTGTACTTCCAGAATCGCTTCGCTCGCAGTGAATGACACACGCACGCAAATGGGCTTGTCCCGACCGTGCCGGATGGCATTGTTCACGATATTGGTCAGCAGCAGCCGCGTGCGCAGCTTGTCGATGGAAATCGAGGCGTCTTCTTCCGGGCGCTGAAAGTCAACGCCCGGCGCGTAGTTGTGGAAGTAGGGCTCCAGCACCAGGCCGATGTAATCGGCGAAATCCACATGTTCTGCCAGCAGTGCCTGGTGTTGATTGCTCAGGCGCTCAGCTTCGATCAGGTCGGAAATCAACAGGTCAATCTCATTGATGTCGTCCGCCAGCGCTTCGCGCACGGAACCGTCGTCCATGAACTCCAGCTGCAGTTTTGCGCGGGTGATCGGCGTGCGCAGTTCGTGGCTGATGGCCAGCAGCAACTGGCGCTTCGCCTCCAGCATTGACTGCAGCGAGTCGGCCATGTGGTTCACGCTCTGGGTCAGCTCGCCCAGCTCGTCTGTGCGGCGCGTCTTCACGCGGTAGCTCAGGTCGCCGTCGCAGATGCGTTCGGCACCTTCCCGCAACTTGCGCACGGGGTCCACCAGCAGGCGATGCACCAGCAGATAATTGAGCAGCAACGCGAAACCGGCAAGGGCGAGTCCGATGTACACCACGATGTAGTCATAGTCGCTGAGTGTCGGTACGCGCCGGTTCAGGAAGTACTCATAAGCGCCGCGTGCCACACGAATCACTTCCTCGTCACCAACCACCATGATCTGCGCTTCCCGCGACAGCGTGCGGACGAAGGCCGCGCTGTCCACGTCCAGATCGCTCTGGTCATCGGACTGCCAGTTGATGTGAGGACTGCGGATGATGATGGTCAGCGACAGCTCAGCGGCAAGCTGCGTGGCGCGCTGCAGATCGGGAGGCACGCCGATGTTGTCGACGATCAGCGTGATGTTGTCGAGGTAGAAATCCGGCAGAGGATTCAGCCGTTCGGAGCGCCAGTTCTCGTCGATCTGGCGGATGGACAGAGTGATGATCAGGAAAAATACCAGCACTGTGACGCTGAATATCAGGAACAGGCGGAAGAAGAGCGAGTTGTTGATGCGTCCAGGCAGAGTCTTCATGGTGGTGCCACTGGTGCGGCGCAGGCCTCAGCCTGGCTCACCCACAAAGGTGTAGCCGCGTCCCCACACCGTCTTGATGAAGCGCGGCGTCTTCGAGGTGTCCTTGAGCTTGTGGCGCAGCCGGCTGACGAGAGTGTCCACGGCGCGCGAAAACAATTCTGCGTCGATGCCGCGCAGGCGGTTCATCAGTTCGTCACGGGTGAAGGTCTTGTTGGGTGACTGCATGAACAGCAGCAGCAATTCGTATTCCATGGTGGTCAGTTCGACGATCTCCCCATCCAGCTTGACCAGGCGCCGCACCGTGTCCACTTCCAGGCCCTGAATTCTCGGCACATCGAGCTGGCTGCGTGCTTCATCACTGGTGCGGCGCAGGATATTGGTGATGCGCGCCACCAGTTCGCGGGGTTCAAAGGGCTTGGGCAGGTAGTCGTCGGCACCCAGCTCGAGCCCGACGATGCGGTCAGTGACTTCGCCGTGGGCGGTAAGCATCAGGATGGGCAGCTGGCCGTACAGAGACGATTTGGCGCGAATCTCGCGGCAGATTTCAAAGCCGTCCTTCTCGGGCAGCATGACATCCAGTATCAGCAGATCAGGCTTGTTGCGCTTGAGGTATTCGAAACCCTTCGAGGGGGTATGGGTCGCCGTGACCGTCATGTCATAGCGCTCCAGATATTGCGTCAGCAACTGGCCGAGTTTCTCGTCGTCATCTATCAGCAGAATCTGTTTCATGCAGCACCCTGAATGCAAGTCTGACCGAGTGTACGAAGTCGGCCTGGGGAAATCAATCAGACTGGCGGCCGCTGCACGCTAGTGCCTTGGCAGGGGCAGCGGTAGTATCATTGCCCGCCAGCGGGCCGTGCAGGCCCGCCCTCTACGAGTGATCGCGATGATTTCCCTGAACAATGCCACGCTGATGCGCGGCGAACTGGTGCTGCTGCGCGATGCCAGTCTGGCCATTCACAATGGGCAGAAGATAGGTGTCATTGGCCGCAATGGCAGCGGCAAATCCAGTCTGTTTGCCTGTCTTCTGGGGCAACTGGCGCTGGATCAGGGCGATCTGTCCATGCCGGAAGGTCTGCGGTGTGCGCACATGCGTCAGGAGACCGTGGCTTCGGCCACGTCGGCGGTGGACTTCGTGATTGATGGCGATGCGCGCTACCGCGAGATCGAACGGCTGTTGCACGCGGCGGAGGCAAAGGGCGACGGTTCGGCCATTGCCCATCTGCACAGCGACATGGACAAGATTGGCGGCTACGACATTCGTTTCCGGGCCATGCAGTTGCTATCGGGACTCGGCTTTTCGGCTGAACAGTTCGACAATCCCGTCTCGAGCTTTTCCGGGGGCTGGCGCATCCGCCTGAATCTCGCCGCCGCCCTGATGGCACCCTCCGACCTGCTGCTGCTGGACGAGCCCACCAACCACCTCGACCTGGAAGCCACGCTATGGCTGGAACAATGGCTCAAGCGTTATCAGGGCACGCTGCTGATCATTTCCCACGACCGCAGTTTTCTCGACGAAGTCATCTCGTATGTTGTGAGTGTGGAGCAGCAGAAGCT
>CAISYX010000400.1 GCA_903889815.1 uncultured Gammaproteobacteria bacterium | reverse complement strand
GGTCGAAGCGGTCACGCCGCCGCGCCAGGTTGCCCAGTATGCGGATCAGGTCGCCGCGCACCGTGCAGCAGATGCAGCCGTTGTTCATCTCGAAAATTTCTTCGTTGGCGTTGATCACCAGATCCTGGTCGATGCCGATCTCGCCGAACTCATTCTCGATGACTGCAATGCGCAGGCCATGACTCTCGCTGAGGATGCGGTTGAGCAGGGTGGTCTTGCCGCTGCCAAGGAAGCCGGTCAGCACGGTTACAGGAATCTTTTCCATCACATTCTCTCTTGGGTGGTTTCAATGGGTAAGGGCTTCAAGCCACAGAATGGCCTGCATGGAGAACACCCCCACGAGCGTGGCTGTGGCCTGCACAGGAAGGCTGAGGCGCGCACTGGCCTGGCGCAGCAGCGGCATCAGATCGGTCGTGGCAATGTAGATGAATCCGCCGGCCGTGAAGGCGAGCAGAGCCCCCAGGCTCAGTTCCATGAGCTGTGACAACAGCAGTGTGGCAATGGCGCCAGCGATACAGGCAGTGGCACACAACACGTTCAAGAACACGGCGCGGCGCTTGCTGTAACCGCCATGCACCAGCACGGCGATGTCGGAGATCTCCTGCGGAATCTCGTGCACCACGATGGCAATTGTGGTCGCCACTCCCAGCACCGGATCGGTGAGAAAACTGCCTGCAATGAGAATGCCGTCCACGAAGTTGTGGATGGCATCCCCCAACAGGTTCATGCGGGCAAACGACTCGGGGCCGGCATCCCCACCCGGCGACTCTTCCAGGCGGTGATCATGTTGCCAGTGCAGCACATGCTCGATGAGGTAGAAGCACAGAATGCCGCCCAGCGTGGCCATGAACACCACGCTCGCACTGGCTCCGGAGTCCAGGGCATCGGGCAGCAGATGCAGGAAGGCGTCGCCCAGCAGCACCCCCACCGCCACAGCAATCAGCCGGGGCATCCAGCGTCGCAGCGTGCTGTCCTGCATGTAGAAGACGAAGAGCGAAACAAAGGCGACCAGCACGACAACGGTAGCGCCTGCCAGAGTTCCAAAAACGGTGATCGGGGTCATGTCGGTACCTTGCGAGTGTGTCAGAGAGTCAATTCAGGGTGGCTGAGGGTGTTGCGGCGGTAAGCGTGGCCGCCCCCTGCTGCGTGTCGGTGGCCCACAGCAGTTCCAGTGTCTCGATGCCGCTGAAATGCTCGAAAACTGTCGCTGTCAACGCCGGACGCGCGGGCAGATCGAGACAGTGCAGTGCCGCATTGACCTGGAACTCCCAGTGCCCGTTTGCTGCGTGGTCATGGCTCTCATGCACAGTGTCCCCATGGTCATGAGCATCGTGCTCTGCTTCCCCATGCGCGTGCGCTCCGTGACCGGGTCGGCTGATCTGCAGGTCCCGCACTTCACAGCGGGCGCCGGAGATGCTGACAAGGTTCTCTGCCGACGCCAGGACTGCCTCGGCGTGCGCCAGCGCGGCCTCCTGTTCGGGCGTTGCCGGCGCGCTCTCGAAGCCCAGCAGATTGAACGCCGGACTCTCGAACCCCAGCACTACCTGTTCACCACTAATGATCACAGTGAGGGTGGCGGTGCCATGGGAATGGGCGGCGATGTCCAGGAAACCTGCTTCGTCTGATTGCGCCAGCCCTGTGGTGCTCACAAACCCACATGCAAGAAACGCCAACGCTCTGCGAGCAGCGCGGTATGAAGAGAATCTGCTCATTTCAAAAACACCTCCACGAGACGGGATTGCACGCTTTATTGTTACAATATAACATCTCAATCAAGCAACGCAATTGTCTCGACAACCTCTGGAGT
>CAISYX010000399.1 GCA_903889815.1 uncultured Gammaproteobacteria bacterium | reverse complement strand
GCCAATGAGACGTACGCGACGATTCTTGCTGCAAGCGGGGCTTCCGTGTTCCCTGTCCAATTGTGTACCAGCGGATGCAGCAACCAGTAATACACAAGCGCATTCAGGCCTGCAAACACGATCAATACCATCTTGATCTGAAACATGGCGTTGCTGGCATAAGTAACCGGGTCGCCATAGAAGAACAGAATACCTGTAACAAGATTGATCGTGAATCCGGCCAGCACTACAGGAATCAGGGTATGAGTGGCACGGGGGTCAAGCCTGCGAAAGTGGCCGGCAAGGCGCAGGTCGATTACCAGCAAGCCACCGAAGAGCATCGACAGTCCGAAGAAATGCAGTATCTCGAAGACGGGCCATATCCACCACGCCGCCACGATCCATTGGTTCAGTGCACTCCCATCGACGAAAGCAACTATTGATTCCAGCATAACGCTCCCGTCAGACGATATAGGCGACGAGACGGCCGGCAATGAGTGCGCCCGTCCAGGTCAGCAGGGAGCACAGGGCCACGGTGCGTGTTGAGCGGCTGATGTCGTCGGTACGGGAAAGCAATCCAGCGCGCAGTCGCGCGTGAATGACGCCCGCCAGGGCCATGCCGGCGAGAATGAAAGCAATCTTGATAAGAAACGCCGTATTGCTGGCGAAGGTCAGGGCCTGGGAGGTGAAGAGCATCAGGCCGGAAACGGCATTGAAGAAGAACCCTGTCCATGCCAGACGCCCAAGGGACAGAAAGGCGACGGGATCCAGTGCCTTGAACCACCCTATCAGTCGCAAATCCCGCATCATGAAGATGCCTGCTACCACTGCAAGACCGACGATGTGGACACTGAGCAGGAACGGATACGCATACAATGACAGACTCACCCATTGCGCGATGGGCGTTCCTTCAATCCAGACAAACATGCAGGGCCTTTTGCGAAAATTGTATTTGTTTTTATTGTTGACGGCGCACAGTATTCTCCTGCAAAGCCGGCTAGTCAAACACTGAAAAAGGGAGAGATTGCATGCTGAACGAAATCGAGACACTGGTGGAACGCTTTGAACAGAAATCCATGAGCAGACGAGAATTGGTGACGTCACTGATCGGTCTGACCGGCATGCTGATGGCAAGCGGCAGCCAGTCGGCGCAGCAGCCTGCACCGGTTGCACTGGGTCGCTCCATGAATCACGTGTCGTTGTCAGTTGCCGATGTCAATCGCTCGGCTGAATTCTATCAGCGCGTACTTGGCCTGGAGATCATCAGTCGTCCTGCCAATGGCGGACTCAATATGGGCCTCGGCAGCGAAAGTTTTCTGGGTCTGTATCAGTTGAACAATCCGGGCACCATGCATCATTTATGCATTGGTGTGGACAATTACGACGCCGATGCGCTGGCGGCAAAGCTGCTCGAGCATGGTCTGCCGTCGAATATCAGCCGGGATCCGGCGAATCGAACCAGTGGCGGTGATCAGCTCTATTTCCGAGATCCGGATGGCATCTCTGTCCAGCTGGCGCAGCACGGCTATCTGGGATGATGCCTCGCGAATGGCGTCAGGACGCGCGCATTGAAGAGGCAAAACGGTATTGCAGGTGAAGTGGAGGCTGGGGTCGGAATCGAACCGGCGTACGCGGAGTTGCAGTCCGCTGCATGACCACTCTGCCACCCAGCCAAAGGTCCTAACTTGATTTGTGCAGCCGATGTGCAGCTGAACTGGCCGACGTAATGAATACGCTGTCACAAGGCCGGAAGAGAGGTGTAGCGACGTGAAACTGGAGCGGGAAACGAGACTCGAACTCGCGACCCCGACCTTGGCAAGGTCGTGCTCTACCAACTGAGCTATTCCCGCATTCATTTCAG
>CAISYX010000398.1 GCA_903889815.1 uncultured Gammaproteobacteria bacterium | reverse complement strand
TTTTGACACACTATGTCGAAGTCATCGTTTTCGTTGAGCCGGTTGAATACGGAATAGTACTCGTCCTGTATTTTCTCGATCTCAGCCCGCAACTGGGGAACCGTCAGGTCATCGATGACTATCTGCTCTTCTTCGGCCCCGAACACCGGGGACATACCCAATAAAGTAGTGAGTAAAATCGTAACAAATCCTTGCAGGGCCTTTCCCATCGAATACATGTTCCCGTTCTCCTGATTGACCGGCTACACACAAGCTGCCACAGGTCTTGCTGCAAATCCATGGGCTCCGCCATGATGAAACTGGACTAGAGGAAGAATCAACTATATCTTCCGACCCATCCGATCTGGCAGGCGCCAGAGGCAACCCAAACAAGGAAATCATCTTGCAAATTATTCCCCAAGCGCTCTTCCCCAGCATGGTCTGGTCTACTCTTTTCGATGACCGCGAAGCCTTCAATGCCATGTTGCTGGAGCGGATTTACCGCCTGCGCGAGAGTGACCCGCGAGGCATCATCAAGACCAATGTCAAAGGCTGGCAGAGCCCGAACATCCTGCAGGATCTGCCCGAGTTCAACGACATCAATCTGCGCATCCTGCAGGTGTGCGACAAGATCGGCGAATCCCTGAAATTCAATCAGAACTTCGAATTCCGGCATCAGGCCTGGGTAAACCTCAGCCCGCCCGGTGCCTTCAACAAGCTGCACTTCCATCCCAATTGCCACTTCAGTGGTGTCTACTATGTCAGCCTGAAGGCGCCCGAGTGCGGCAGCATCTAGTTCCGTGACCCCCGCGTGGCCTCGCGCATGATGACCTACCCGCTCGACACGGCCACCGACGTCACCGCCGAGGAGATCACCATGCGCCCGGAAGAGGGCCGCATGTATGTGTTTCCGGGCTGGCTGGAACACGGCGTGGAAGAGAACAGGAGCAATCAGGACCGGGTCAGCATCAGCTTCAATGTGGCGGCATTCCCGAAGGCCTGACGCCTCTATCGGGCGTTGTCGATCATCTGCATGGTTTTGGCCTCCACTTCTTTCGCGATCTCGTTGAGCGCGGGGTCACTGGACAGAGCCGACAGCATCTGCGTCGGCCTGATGAGGCCGATTCTGGTGCTGCCTTTTTCCGTGTAGACCGAAATGCGGCATGGCAGGGCCATGTTCAGCTGCATGTCGACCGCCAGCACCCTGGCAGCCTGGCCCGGGTTGCACACCTCAAACACACGGCATTCTTCTGCAAACACCACCCCTTTGCTGCGTAGCGTCTTGCCCAGGTCGTGGATATGCAGCACGCCAAAGCCCAGCTGCTTGACCTCTGCCTCAAGGGCTGCTGACGCATCTTCGAAAGTCTTGTCGGTATCCACGATGTAGTACATGGTGCCTGCTCCTCTGTTGCTGCGGGTATGGCATCTCGACGGCTTGTTGCATTCCCAGTGTGAGAACCATCCCCCTTTGCACGGTCGTAGGCCGACCAGACGCCTGTTCAACAGTAACCCTTCAATGTACAAACGCAAACTGTATTTCTTCGCCACGAGGTTTGCCGGCGCGCTGATCGTGACCCTCATCGCCACCGCGATGCTCGGCGTTCTTGTGGAAATGAATGTTGCACAGATTCATCTGAGAGTGCGCGGGGGCCGTATTGAATTGACGCACACTGGCACCTGCAGGA
>CAISYX010000397.1 GCA_903889815.1 uncultured Gammaproteobacteria bacterium | reverse complement strand
GAAATCGCGTGTAGTCGCGGTGCGCAAGGCCCTGACTTTTGCGGGTTTCCACATCAGCATCATCAACGCCAGTCATCGGACCCAGCATATGAGCCAGATCAGCTACCGAGCGGGCCATCGGCCCCGCCGCATCGAAGGTCCAGCAGGTAGGAATGATGCCGCCTCGCGACAGAAGTCCGGTGGTCGGTTTCAGACCAGCCAGCCCGTTGACAGAAGTCGGGCTGCGCAGCGAGCCACCGGTATCAGTGCCGAGGCCGAGGGGGGCAAGCCATGCTCCTACTGCTGCCCCGGTTCCTCCTGATGATCCGGCAGGGGAGTAGGACGGGTCGAACGGATTGCGGGTCTGGCCACCAATACTGCTGCGACCAGTGGAATCAGATGCGAAGTCGCCAAGGTTTACCTTCGCCAGAATGATGGCTCCAGCGTCGCGAAGCCCTCTAACGATGGCTGCATCCTGGGCTGGTATGTTGCCCGCCAGAAATAGTGAGCCACCGGTGGTTGGCAACCCCGCGCTTTCAATATTGTCCTTCAATACCACCGGTATGCCGTGCAAGCTCGAGCGGGGGCCTGTGCGTGCGCGCTCCAGATCCAGCGCACGAGCCTCCGCCAGTGCATCCGGATTCAAGCTGAGGATGGCGTTGATCCGGGGCCCCTGCTCCTCGTAAGCCTCGATCCTGGCGAGGTACAGTTTCATCAATTGCTCTGACGTGAGTGCCCCCGCTGAGATAGCGGCCTGTATGTCGGCGACTCCGGCATTCTGAAGGTCAAATTCTGCTGCACCGACCCGCGACACCATGGCAAGCGCAAGCATCAACGTTCCCATTTTGATCTTCATCGCTTTGCCCACCGGTACTGACTCTGTCTCGCCCATCCCGCAGCAACGAGTGCCAACGACAGCAGCACAAGCAGCAGCAAAGCGGTATTGGGAACAATTGTTGAAGACTGGGCACTTTGATTCTGCGTTTCCAGCACTCTTCCTTCCACTATCTCCGGCTGTTGAGTCTGTGCCTGAGCCTGTGGTTCGCCCGGTGCCGCAGATGTAGTTGGTGCAGAGATAGCCGCTTCGTTGCCAGGTGCCGTGTCACGAGCCTCAATCTCGGAGATCAGTGAGCTAGCGACTCTTTCGAGCTCGGCACGCAGCGTGGGCTCTGGATTCCAGTACTGCTTTTCGATCACAGCCTGCATGCGTTGAACCATTCCAAGGAGCGCCTCAAGGTTGTTCGATGCAGCCATACGGTCGTGAATTTCCAATTCGTAGCGATCTTCCACATACACCTCGTACATTTCCTGCCATTTTGCGGAGTCGATGGCTTCGGGTACGGTGACTTGCCACCCCCAGAGATTGTCTGTGACTTGTTTCACAAATCGCGCGCCGGCATACCCTTCGTCCAGCATCGCATCGATCCATTCGGGATTGAGGTAGCGAGCGCGCAGCTCCTGGCCCAGGAAGCGCTCCAGTGAGACAGTGTTGCCTTGACGAGGGTCGCTAAGATCGGTGACAAGTGTCTT
>CAISYX010000396.1 GCA_903889815.1 uncultured Gammaproteobacteria bacterium | reverse complement strand
TGCTGGACTACCCCGTACAGAGCCTCGGCCGCGTGGAGGCCCTGGTCGTCAATCAGCCCGTCTCCTTCAACTACCCCGATCAATTCTCCGCCTGCCAGCTGCTCAAGCTCGGCCATGCCGTGCCCGGTGGCACCGGCCCGCATCAGGACATCGTGGCCTACAGCATTCTGTGCCCGCACATGGGGTGCCCCACAAGTTATGAAAGTGAGTCCCGGCGCTACAAGTGCGGCTGCCACTTCAGTGTGTTCGACCCGGAGATGGGCGGCCAGCAGGTGCTGGGTCAGGCGACTCAGGATCTGCCACGCATCCAGCTCGACATTGATGCCGGCGGCGAGATCCGCGCCGTGGGTGTGCAGGGCCTGATTTATGGCCGTCAGTCCAACGTGATGACGCAGGAGGTGAGCGCATGAGCCAGTTCAGCGATCGCATCCCCCTGCCCCCGGTCGACGCGCAGACTACCAATCTCACCTGCCACTTCTGCATCGTCGGCTGTGGCTACAAGACCTACAAATGGCCAAGTCATCAGGAAGGTGGCCGGTTGCCGCAGGACAACGCACTGGGGCTGGATTTCACGCAGCCACTGGCGCCCTTGTCGGCCTGCCTGAGTCCCGCCATGGTCAACAGCCTGCGTGACAAGGACGGCAAGGACTGGCACGTCATGATCCTGCCCGACAAGGACTGTGTAGTGAACCAGGGTCAGGCCTCGACCCGTGGCGGCATGATGGCCAGCCTGATTGCCAATGGCAGCGGCGTGTCGGCCAGCCGCCTGAGTTCGCCCCTGCTCTACAGCGGTGCCAACTGGCGCCCGGCTGGCTGGGACGAGGCGATGGCGCTGTATGCCGGACTCACCAAACGCATTCTGGACGAGGACGGCCCCAACGCCCTGATGTTCAATCTGTTTGACCACGGCGGCGCCGGCGGTGGCTACGAGAACACCTGGGCCTCTGGCAAGCTGATCTTCACAGGCCTTGGCACCACCATGGTCCGCATCCACAACCGGCCGGCCTACAATTCCGAGTGCCACGCCACCCGCGACATGGGCATCAATGAACTGAACAACAGCTACGAAGATGCGGAAGTGGCAGACGTGCTGTGGTCCATCGGCAACAATCCCTACGAGACCCAGACCAACTATTTCCTGGTGCACTGGATTCCCAATCTGCAGGGCGCCACGGTGGCGAAGAAGCAGGCGTGGTTCCCGGGTGAAACCGTGGGCCGCGGCCGCATCATCTTCGTGGACCCGCGCCGCACCGTCAGCGTCGCCGTGGCCGAAGAGGCCGCAGGGGCCGAGAATGTGCTGCACCTGGCCATCAACCCCGGCACCGACACGGCGCTGTTCAACGGGCTGCTGACCTATGTGGTGGAACAGAACTGGATCGACAGCGACTTCATCGCCGAACGCACTACCGGCTTCGACGCCGCCGTGCAGGCCAACCGCCTGAGTCTGGACGAATGCAGTGCCATCACCGGCGTGCCCGTGGCGCAGCTGCAGCAGGCCGCCGAGTGGTCCTACAAGCCCAAGGCCTCGGGCCATCGTCCACGCGCCATGCACGCCTACGAGAAGGGCATCATCTGGGGCAATGACAATTACCGCATACAGTCAGCGCTGGTGGATCTGGTGCTGGCCACGGGCAATGTGGGCGGACGCCGCGGCGCCGGTGTGGTGCGCATGGGCGGGCATCAGGAAGGCTATGTACGTCCCCCGTATCCGGGTGGGCGACCCGCCCCCTTCGTCGACGAAGCCGTCATCGCCGGGCAGGGCAAGATGCTCACCGCCTGGGCCTGCGACGGCTTCCGCACCGCACTGAATGCGCAGAACTACCGCGCGGCCGTGACCCGTCGTGCCGCGATTGTGCGCGAGGCCATTGACCAGACGCGGGGCGCCACCACTGCTGAACTCATCGACATCATTTACGACGCGGTCAGCAACAAGGGCGGCCTGTTCGTGACCTCCATCGACCTGTACGCCAAGCCCATCGGCCAGGCCGGTCACCTGATGCTGCCGGCGGCGGTGCCCGGTGAGATGAATCTGACCTCCATGAACGGCGAGCGCCGCATGCGCCTGTCCGAAAAATTCATGGACCCGCCCGGCACTGCAAAGCCCGACTGCATGATCGCCGCCGAGATTGGCAAGACCCTGCAGGCGCTCTACACCCAGGCGGGCGATGCCACCATGGCTGCCCGTTTCAGCGGCTTTGACTGGGCAAGCGAAGAAGACGCCTTCGTTGACGGTTTCCGGCAGTTCGAGAGCGATCTGGTGACCTACGAGCGCCTGCGCGCACTGGGCAACAACGGTGTGCAGCTGCCGGTGCAGGGGCTGGAGAATGGCGCGCTGGTGGGCACTGAAGTGCTGTACACCGAGCGCTTTGCCACCGAAGACGGTCTGGCCCGTTTCCAGCCCGCGCCCTGGAGCGGCCTGCTGCCACTGGCGCAGGCGCAGAAGGACAAGTACCCGTTCTGGGTGAACAACGGCCGCGTGAACGAGCTGTGGCAGTCGCTTTACAACGACGAGCACAACCCCGCCCGCATGGCGCGCTGGCCGGCGACACTGGTGGAAATCGGCACGGCGGATGCCGCACGGCTGGGCATTGCCAGTGGCGATCTGGTGGAGTTGTACAACGACTACGGCAGCACCCAGGGCATGGCGCATATTGAACCGAGCATTCGCGAAGGCCAGGTGTTCATGATGGCCATGGGCAAACAAGGTGTCGTGGGCGACCTGGTCACCAATGCCATCGACGAGAACGTGCTGCCGTATTACAAGGGCACGTGGGCGGCGGTGCGGCGTCTGGGTGATGCGGGCTACAGCAGCACGGTGACCCAGAAGTCGCGGCACTATTGAACAAGAGGGATGGGCGCGTGATTGCTGGAGCGCCTGCTGAGGGTGGGAGCTGCAGCTGAGTTTGGGAGCTGGAGCTGACTGTGGGAGCGG
>CAISYX010000395.1 GCA_903889815.1 uncultured Gammaproteobacteria bacterium | reverse complement strand
TTCCGTGCAGGCACTGAGAAGTCCGATGCCGCGTTCGGTAGCGTAGCTGCCAAGTGCCTCGAGGATGGAGGGGCCGATCTTGCGGCGCGGCGTGTTGATCGCGCGCAGAAACGCGTTGTCATCGTCGGGGTTGATGAGCAGGCGCAGATAGGCCATCACATCCTTGATCTCGCTGCGCGAAAAGAACGAGGTGCCACCTGTAATTTGATACGGAATCTGATTGGCCTGCAGTTGCAGCTCCAGTGCCTTGGCCTGATGATTGCCGCGATAGAGCACGGCGAAGTCGCGAAAACGCAGCCGCTTCGTGACACAGTTGGCAAGAATCTCGGTGGCGATGCGCTCCACTTCTGCTTCCTGCGTTGGCGCGACGATCACGCGCAGGTGATCACCGACTCCCAGCTGGCTCCACAATTTCTTCTCGTACAAGTGCGGATTGTTCGCGATGAGCGTGTTGGCCGCCGTCAGAATATTGTTGTTGGAACGGTAGTTCTGCTCCAGTTTGATGAGCTTCAGGCTGGGATAATCCTTCTCGAGCTGAATCATGTTTTCGGGCTTGGCACCGCGCCAGGAGTAGATCGACTGGTCGTCGTCGCCCACCACGGTCAGTCCGTTGCGCGGGCCCACCAGCAGCTTCACCAGCAGATACTGCCCGGTGTTGGTGTCCTGATACTCGTCCACCAGCAGGTAGTGGATACGGTTCTGCCAGCGCTCCAGTACGTCTCTGTGGGTCTGGAACAGCACCACCGGCAATAGAATGAGATCGTCAAAATCCACGGCATTGAACGCGGCAAGATGGCGTTGATACTGGGTATACACCCGCGCTGCGAAGACCTTTTCGGGCTCGTCGGCCAGCAGATTCGCCTGCTCCGGCATCACCAGCTGGTTCTTCCAGTTGGAGATGGTGCTTTGCAGAAACTTGAGATGCTCGTCACTCAATTCCGAATCCTTGTGCAGTAGACTCTTGAGTAGTGACTGGCTGTCCTGGCTGTCGAAAATGGAAAAACCCGACTTGAATCCGAGTTTCGCGTGCTCCTTGCGAATGATGGTCAGGCCGAGATGGTGAAACGTCGAGATTGTGAGGCCGCGGATATTGCTGCCACCCTCCCGCTCACGGGAGAGTTTTCCGACTCGCTCTTTCATCTCGCGGGCGGCTTTGTTGGTAAAGGTCACCGCGGCAATCCGGTGGGCCGGATAACCACATTCGTTGATGAGATAGCTGATCTTCTGCGTGATCACACTGGTCTTGCCGCTGCCCGCACCGGCGAGCACGAGCAAAGGGGAGCTGATGTATTTCACAGCTTCCAGCTGACGGGGATTGAGTTTGTTCACAGGGAGATAGGAAAAGTCATTACTGGCAACGGGTTGGCGTGTTCCCCATTATATACAACCGAACTCCGCATGCCTTGAAGTGAATGGATTATTTCAGGGCGCACAGATAGTCATGCAGGAGCGCATTTTGCGCTGAGGAATTCCGGCGTTCTAGCCGATAACAATATTCATATTGTTGTTTCGTGGAGCAGTGCAGTGCGAATACTGCTGATTGCCGATCAGAACGCCGAGTACAAGCAACTTGAGCGACTGTTGGGCAGCATGGAAGGTGTCAGGCATCAGTTGACCTGGTGCCAGTCAGATATCAGTGTCCTCGAAGCGACGCCGGCAAGTGCTTTCCATTTGATCCTGTGGGGTCGGGTGTCTGAAGCCCCGCTCTCCCGCAGGATCCTTCAGGAACTCAATCGTCAGAACGTCAAAACGCCCATCATCGTCATCACAGACCGATTGCCAGCCGGAGCGGATGCCGGGGCGTGTGCCCGTGGCGAGTCCGACATTCTGTTGCGCGAGCAATTGACTGCTCCGCTATTGGCCCGTGCCCTGGCGCTGGCGGTGCCGCCTGCTGCTGAAAGAGTCCATCACGCGCGCAATGTGGATCCCCTGACAGGGCTGATCAATCGCAGCGAATTCCGTGACCAGCTCGATCGCGTGCTGGCCAATGCCACGACGCCCGAGTCCGTCGGCCTGCTGCTCGTTGACGTGGATCAGTTCAAGAAAGTAAACGCTTCCTACGGACAGGGCGCAGGCGATGCCCTGATTCAGCTGATTGCCGAGCGTATTGCGACCTGCCTTTCCGCGCATCATTCTCTGGCCCGCATCGGAGGCAATGAGTTCGCGGTTGTATATCAGAATGCTCTGGGGTCTGTGGAGTCTGAGTGTCGCATCAACCTCGAGCGTATCCTGCAGGCCATGGCCAAGCCCTTCCCGGTAGCGCAGCATGCCATTCGCATGAATGTCAGCATGGGCGTTGCCATGAACAAGGAGCCTGGCATGTCGGTGGATGTCATGCTCGCCAATGCCGACATGGCCATGCGCATTGCCAAGCGTGACAAGGGCAGCAACTACCAGTTCTACACCAAGGACATGACGGACGCGGCGCAGAAGATACTGCGTCTGGAAGCCGAGATCCGCCGCGCCATCCGCAATGAGGAATTCGTGCTGCACTACCAGCCGCGCATCGACATCACCAGCAACCGCATCGTCGGTGCGGAAGGGCTGGTGCGCTGGCAGCACCCCAATCGGGGTTTGCTGTCTCCGGCTGAGTTCATCGCGGTGGCGGAGGAAAGCGGGCTGATTGTCCCACTGGGCTACTGGGTGGTGCATCAGGCCTGCAAGGACCTGAACGAGCTGACGCTGAAGGGCTATGACGACATCCAGCTCGCCGTCAATGTGTCCTTCAAGCAGTTCCAGGACAAGAAGTTCGTGCAGACGGTGGCCAACATCATGAACAAGCACAAGATCACCGAGGGACGTCTGGAGTTCGAGCTGACCGAAACCACCATGATGATTGAAGGGCAGGCCGTCGATCAGAGCCTGCAGCGTCTGAGCGAGCTGGGCATCGACATTTCCCTGGACGACTTCGGCACCGGCTATTCTTCCTTTGTCCACATTCAGCGTCTGCCCATCTCCGTGCTCAAGATCGACCGCTCCTTTGTGGGCAGCGTCACCACCAATGAAGACGATGCCACGATCGTCAAGGCCATCATCAGCCTTGCCCACAGCCTGAACATGCAAGTGATTGCCGAAGGCGCCGAGACTGCTGAACAAGTGGATTTCCTGGCCAGGAACCATTGCGACCAGGTGCAGGGCTACTTCTTCAGCAGGCCCGTGACATTCGCCAACATCAAGGAACTGCTGACGCAGGACGACTTCGTCGACCGCCGCATTGCGTCCGTCCTCGCTCTGCACTGAACCTTTCGCCTTGCCAGAATGGCAATCCTGCTCTAAAGCTTGAAGGAGCGCGCAGCCGCGCTGCCCTTCCACCAGACACCGCCCACGGATGGTCGCATGTCACTGGCTATCGTTTATACCCGCGCCAACATCGGCATTGATGCGCCTCTCGTTACCGTCGAAACCCACCTGTCCAACGGTCTGCCTTCCCTGGCCATCGTCGGGCTCCCCGAAGCGGCCGTGCGCGAGAGCAAGGAGCGCGTGCGCAGTGCCATCCTCAACGCCGGGCTGGAGTTTCCCACCCGGCGTATGACCATCAATCTGGCGCCAGCCGACTTGCCCAAGAGCGGTGGGCGCTACGACCTGGCCATTGCCCTCAGCATCCTGGCGGCGTCGGGGCAGATTCCGGCACGGGGGCTGGGCGAGTACGAAGTGCTGGGCGAGCTGGCCCTGAATGGTAGCTTGCGCGCCGTGCACGGCGTGCTGCCCGCCGTGCTGGCGGCGCGGGAGCAAGAGCGCACGCTGCTGTTGCCGGCGGTAAACAGCGCCGAGGCTTCGCTGGTGCGGGGTGTGCGTGCCCTGGCCGGCGCGCATCTGCTGGAGGTGTGCAAGCAGCTGCGGACGGGCAACGGCATGCAGCGCTGCGAATTTCAGGAACCCCCGCTGATGGCGTCAGAGCGTCACGAGGGCACCCGCTTAGCCGACATCAAGGGCCAGCTCGCCGCCAAGCGCGCGCTGCAGGTGGCCGCAGCCGGTGCCCACAACATTCTGTTCATTGGTCCGCCAGGCACGGGCAAGACGCTGCTGGCAAACTCTCTGCTGTCCCTGCTGCCGCCGCTGGACGAAACCGATGCGCTGGAGGCTGCCGCCATCAAGTCCATCGCACGCAGGCCCATCGACGCCGCGCGCTGGTTGCAGCCGGAGTTTCGCGCGCCCCATCACACCGCCACCAGCATCGCGCTGGTGGGGGGCGGCGCGCAGGCCAGCCCGGGCGAGATCACCCTGGCCCATCGCGGCGTGCTGTTCCTCGATGAACTGCCCGAGTTCAACCGCAGTGTGCTGGAAGTGCTGCGCGAGCCGCTGGAGTCCGGCCACATCACCATCAGCCGCGCCAGCTATCGCCTGCAGCTGCCCGCCAACTTCCAGCTGGTGGCGGCGATGAATCCCTGCAAGTGTGGCTACCACGGCGACCCCGATGGCCGCTGTCGTTGCACACCTGAAGGCGTGCAGCGCTATCTGGAAAAGATCTCCGGCCCCTTGCTCGACCGTCTGGACCTGATCGTGGAAGTGCCGCGCCTGGCGCCCCACGAGTTGCGCACTGTGCGCGAGTCCGCACCAACCAATGATGCCAGTGCCGACGAGCAGAACGTCACCCGCATCCGCACGTGCCGGCAGCTGCAGAAGCAACGCGCTGGAAAGCTCAACAGCGACATGAGCGCCCATGAGATCGAAACCTTCTGCGTGCTGGACGACAAGAGTGAGCAGTTTCTGGAACTGGCTGTCCAGAAACTGAAGCTCTCCGCACGCGCGCATCACCGCATTCTCAAGATCGCGCGCACCATTGCGGACATGGATGGGAGAGAGGCAATCGCGCAACCGGACCTGGCGGAGGCAATCTCGTACCGGCGGGTCGAGAGGTTTTTCAGGGGGTGAGAGACACCGATGGCCAGGATTGTCGCAAACACGCTGTTTATGATACTTTCAATCGTACTATCTACAGTGCTATTGACGCAGGAGCTTGCACGATGCATTCGGTGACAGCCAATGAATTGAAAACCAAAGGAATTTCCGTTGTAGAAGCGCATCTGAAGCACCAGGAGGAAGTCATGATCTCCGTACGGGGGCAGGATCGCTACGTAGTAATGGACATCGAGAAGTATGCAAAGCTGCGCGAATACGAGCTGGCAGCGGCTTTGCAGGAAGCGCTTGCCGATGTGGAAGCGGGGCGAATCCATACGGAGAGTGTTGCGGATCACATCAAGAGGGTGACTGATGGCATACAGGCTGATCTATCCTGAGAGCTACGTCAGGAAAGTACCGAAGTTCCTGAGCCGACACCCTGAGGTGCTCGGGCAATATCAGAAGACTCTGGCACTGCTGGAGGTCAACCCGCAGCATCCATCGCTGAGACTCCACCCCTTGCAGGGACGCCTGACCAGCTTGCACTCAGTGTCAATCAACAGGAGCTACAGAATAGTCTTGACCCTGTTCCTGCAAGGGAGCGAAATCATTATTGTGGATATCGGAAATCATGATCACGTGTACTGAACGTACAATTTCCCCCTAAGCGTCACAGCGCACCGAATTAGTGTAGTGGTTCAATAAAT
>CAISYX010000394.1 GCA_903889815.1 uncultured Gammaproteobacteria bacterium | reverse complement strand
TTTCACTCCCTAGAACTTCGTCAGACCTTCGAGCCGCGACCCGAGATTCACCGCATCGCCCAGCACCGTATAGGCACGACGATAAACTGATCCCATGTCGCCCACGTTCATCATGCCTGTATTTACACCGATGCCAATGTTGATGGCAGGAAAGCCACGGAGTGGAAACTCAACACGCAAGCGTTCCACTTCAGCAAGAATCCTCAGCGCAGCAGATACAGCATTGGCACGGTGATTGCGGTCTTCCAGCGGCGCTCCCCAGAATGCCATGATCATGTCGCCCACGTACTTGTCGACCGTCCCATTGTGCTCGAAGATGATGCCTGTAACGGGCGTGAAGAATTCATTCAACAACTGCTTCAGCTCGGTCGCCGTCAATGCTTCCGACACACTGGTGAAGTCGCGGATGTCAGCAAAGAGTACCGTCATCTCGCGACTCTCGCCTGAGAAGCTGTAAGCTTCTGGGTTCTGCAACATGGCATCAATATGGGCAGGTGGCACATATTGATCGAACATGCCCTTGATGGTCTTGCGCGTAAGGCGCTCACTCAGAAATCCATACGCAGTATTGATGACGACCAGCGCCAGAATCAGCAGCAGAATGAGCGTCAGTGACAAGTCCATGCGATACAGCGACCACAAGGCGAAATTGCTCCACACTGCAAGGCCGAAAAGTATCACTGCTGCCACTGCGAGAAGCGCAGGCCCAAGTACGGGAAGCACTGCACTGAGGATGACGCCGGAAGTCAGCAGGATCACCAGGATGGCTCCTTCCTCCCATACTGGTTTATAGGGAAATGGTGCTGAAATCTGCACAGGCATTTCTGACATCGCTCTCGGTGCACTGCCATCAGCGGCTGATGCGACCTCCTGAACGATGAACGAGTTCAGGATGCCGTTGAGAATATTCGCATGTACTTCCACTCCAGGATAAACCGCTTCAAGTGGTGTAGAGCGCAAGTCAAACATTCCGGTTGCTGTAGTGCCAACCAGCACCAGCGCATTCTCAAGCACCGCGGGGTCTACCGTTTCATTCAAGACATCAGTTGCAGAAACATACACGTACTGCCCTTCGCCACTGAGATATGACGCGCCGACATAGGGCACAAGCACCTTCGCTCGCGCATCTGTCGCCAGTTCATACTGCCCGGCATTGCTGCCAATACGGATTCCTTCAACCTGAAAGGCATCGCCAAGTGGATACGTGACAAGTTCAAAATTTTCCTCGAAGTAATACAATCGCGCCATCTCAAGCGCCAACGTTGGATAAAGCTCGTCGCGATAACGCACCACCAGTGGAACCCGTCGAATGATGCCATCGACGTCGGGGAGCTGGTTCATGATGCCGGCACCCGCAGCGGCGTCCTGCAGGACACTGATGTTGCCTGTGTAACCTTCCATTTCCTGCAGAGACACCCGATCTGCGATGTCAGCATCCAGCCCGACGATCGCGGTTGGCAGAGCCCCATACTCCACCGCCTGCACAGGGTTGAAAGATACGGCGAGTACTACATCCATTTGCGGACTCGCAATTGCCTGAGCGAAATAGGAGTCGGCATCGAGCTCCTGTTCCAATGCTCGAAGACGCTCGACGAAATCAGTTTCGAGACTAAGCGCATCACTGCGCGCAAAAATGTCGCGCACCGTGTTGCGCTGAGGTTCCGGAAACGTGATGTCGAAGCCGGTGACCAGGACGCCGTAGGCTTCCAGCTTTTCGACCAGTTGTCCAAGCTTGAAACGGTCCCATGGCCATTGCCCTTCTGCCTGAAGGCTGCGTTCGTCAATGTCGACCACGACGATCTTGTGTTCCGGGTTTACAAGGGGTTTTGACATCAGCGTAAAGCGCTGGTCGTAGATCAGATTGTCGAGACGATCGATCAGCGTTCCCAGCCCTTGCGGCGGCAATACTTGCAGCGAACTGATAAGCATTGTAAGGACCAGTCCAAGTGCCATCGGCAATCGATGTCCTTTGAGAAGGAAGCGGGCAATCCGGTTCATCACATCGCTGGCTTTCATAAGGCGTCTGCTGTTGTAGTGTGCTGTCTGGAGTATAAGGGAATCAGACTGTACTTGAAACGGAACACCCGGTATCCTTCCGGCCCGACTTTGCAAGGCAGCCACCACCGGGACAGCCATGGACATTTACAAGGAATTCACCTTTGAGGCCGCTCACCGGCTGCCGCACGTCCCCGCCGGACACAAGTGTTCGCGTCTGCACGGTCATTCCTTTGTCGTGCGCATCTGTGTCAGTGGGCCGGTGGGAGAGCACTCCGGCTGGGTCATGGATTTCGGCGACATCAAAGAGGCATTCCACCCGTTGTGGAAGCAGCTCGATCATTACTACCTTAACGATATTCCCGGCCTCGAGAATCCCACCAGCGAGAATCTGGCCGTATGGATATGGCAACGCCTGAAACCCGGTCTGCCAGAGCTGAGCAAAGTCGAGATTCGCGAGACCTGCACCAGTGGTTGTGTCTATACCGGCCCGCTCTGAGCCTTAGTTCTCGCTTGCAGCGAAGTCATCCACACTGCAGTGCTCATCCACCAGCGCAGCAACATTAACGCGAATGCGTTCTGAAATGAGCCGCTTGCAGGTAATGAATTCCTTTGCACGATTGACGCAGTCCGCTGCGATCATGATATCCCCGCGCAGGTAGAAGACCGAGAAGCCTTTGCCCTCTGCATTGCGGACATCGCCACGCACCACATGGTGCTCGTGATCAAGCAACAGCCCCGCACTCTGCAGTTTGGTATCGAACTGGTCCGACCAGAACCACGGCAGCGCATCATAGAGCACGTTCTTGCCGCAGATATTGGCGGCCGCAACCCGCGCCTGATCGAGCGCGTTCTGCACGGACTCCAGGCGCAGCCGCGTGCCATAGCGCGCCGAGGGATGCAGGGTGCAGTCGCCCGCAGCATAGATAAAAGGATCAGAAGTCCGCGCATATTCATCCACGACGATGCCGTTCTCCACCTCTAGACCTGACTTATTGGCCAGCACGGTCTCGGGAAGAACCCCGATTCCCACGATGACCAGGTCGGCAGCATGAACGGTTCCTGTCGTTTCACGCACGCCTGTCACATGCCCGTCTCCCAGCAGCTCCACGCCTGCGACGGACGTGAGGACCTTCACGCCGTGGCGGGCATGGAGATCGGCAAAAAACGCGGAAATGACCGGACTGGCGACGCGTCTGAGCAGTCGGCTGGCTGCTTCGAGAACGGTGACTTGGAGTCCCTGCGAGACGAGCACCGCGGCCACTTCGAGCCCGATATAACCTCCACCGACAATGACCGCGCGCCGCCCGACACCTGCCGCCGCGCGAATGCGGACTGCATCATCCGCCGTCCGCAACTGGAAGACCCCTTCCAGCGCCGGAGCGTCCGGAAGGTGCCGAGGGAAGGTGCCGGTACACAAAGCCAGAAAATCGTAATGCAGCTCCTCACCCGTGCTCAGTTGCAGAGTGCGGGCCGAGCGGTTGAGGGCCACCACGCGCTCGCCGAGACGCAGCTCCACGCCGCTGGCCGCATAGTGAGTCTGTGGACGCAGCAGAATGGCGTCGATTGTCTTCTCCCCAGCGAGAACGGCTTTGGACAACGGCGGACGATGGTATGGCAGGTGAGATTCCTCTCCAATGAGCACGATGCGCCCGGCCCAGCCCTCCTTGCGCAGCTGCACCGCGAGCGCTGAACCTGCATGCCCTGCCCCTACAACGACACAGACCTGAGATTGGGAAGTCACGACGGACATGCGGTTACTCCTGGTCTGGCACGCGCCAGTCTATTGCTTCGCGGGCGTTTGCCAGCAGGTACTGATTGGCACGGGAAAAGTGGTGATTGCCGAAAAAGCCACGACTTGCAGACAATGGCGATGGATGCGCAGAAGCGAGCACGAAATGGCGAGAGCGATCGATGATCTGCCCTTTCTTCTGTGCGTAGCTGCCCCACAGCATGAAGACAATGTGCTGCCCCTGCTCGTTCAGCAAGGCGATGATGCGATCGGTAAAGCGCTCCCAGCCGCGGCCCTGATGCGCCGCAGCCTTGCCGGATTCCACAGTCAGTACGGCATTGAGGAGCAGCACTCCCTGTGCGGCCCAGCTCTGCAGGCAGCCACTTCGCGAGGGCGCAATGCCAAGATCAGCGGCGATTTCCTTGTAGATGTTGCGCAGCGAAGGCGGAATCTCCACCCCCGGACGCACAGAGAAACACAGACCGTGTGCCTGCCCAGGGCCGTGGTAGGGATCCTGACCGATGATCACGACCCTGACGTTCTCGAAGGTCGTGGCGTTCAATGCATTGAAGATGTCATTGCCTGCGGGAAAAATCTGTTTGCCCGCCTGCTTCTCCTGAAGCAGAAAGGCGCGCAACGTCAGCATGTAATCCTGTTCGAACTCCTGCCGCAGGCGCTCCTTCCAGGACTCTTCCAGCTTCAGTCGATCCACAAGGCGCCTCCCGCCCGGGCAAGGACGCCCTTACTTGTCGTGGTGAGGACGCATGTGCGGGAACAGCAGCACATCCTTGATGGAGGGCGCATCCGTAAACAACATCACCAGACGGTCAACACCAATGCCTTCGCCCGCTGTGGGCGGCAGGCCATACTCCAGTGCCGTGACATAGTCGGCGTCATAGTGCATGGCCTCGTCATCACCAGACTCTTTCTGGGCTACCTGGTCGTGGAAGCGGCGCGCCTGGTCTTCCGCATCATTGAGCTCGGAGAAACCATTGGCAATCTCGCGACCACCGATGAACAGTTCGAAGCGGTCGGTGACGTCCGGGTTTTCGTCGTTGGCGCGCGCCAGTGGCGAGACCTCCGTCGGATACTCCGTGATGAATGTCGGCTGCAGCAGCTGATGTTCGACCTTTTCGTCAAAGATGGCCATGCAGACGCGGCCATGCCCCCAGACATTCTCGATGTACACGCCCATGTGC
>CAISYX010000393.1 GCA_903889815.1 uncultured Gammaproteobacteria bacterium | reverse complement strand
TCGTCGCTGTTCAAGCGCGTCAATGCCATCACGCCCAATGAATACCGGCATCTGGTGCGCACCAAACTCTTCAACGTGGAAGCGGAGATTCCATAGACTTTCGGTGTAGACACTGCAGAACCGGGGTGCCGCCAAGCGCGACAACACCGGCTCCGCAGGTCTCTCCCTTGTAATTTATTGCGGCGGCACCGGCAGCTGGAATTTTTCCTTCCACTGCGCGTAAGGCATGCCGTAGACAATCTCCCGCGCCGCCTCGTAGTCCACCCCCAGCGCTTGTTCCTGAGCGGCAGCGGAATACCATTTGGCGAGGCAGTTGCGACAGAAGCCCGCAAGGTTCATCAAGTCGATGTTCTGCACCTGCTTGTTGTCGTCAAGGTGCTTGAGTAGTCGCCTGAAGGCTGCTGCCTCAAGTGCCGTGCGTTGCTGTTCTGTCATCTCTGTGTTCCTGGCGATTGGCGTTCAGGCGGCGCGACTGGCGACGCTGTCAGTTTCGGGGACATCCGGCAGCACATCGAAGTTCTCCACGGCCAGGGTCGCCTTGCGGTGCTTCTTGTCGATGGCTTTGAGCTGGCGCTCTGCCGCATTGAAGGCGTCACGGACTGCCACATAGATATCTTCGTGAGCAGGCTTGTCGTGTTGACCCTGCTTGACGATCACTTCGCGGGACGCTGTGTGAATTTCGACGGCAACGCTGAATACTTTGCCTTTGTGGTGATTGTTGTGCGGAGAGTCCAGAACGACGCGACCGCCAATGATGTCGTTGGTGAAGCGTTGCAGCTTCTCGATGCGCTTGTTGACGTTTTCGATCAAGGCTGCTGATTGGTCAATATTGTGAAATACAATCTGGAATTCGTTAGACATTGCGAAAATCTCCTAGTTGTCATGACACGTTGCTTGTTGTTTCAATGCTGCTTGTGCTGGCCCTCCTCGTCGTTGATCTGCCGCAAGTTCTGCGACGCCTGTTGAAAGATGTTGTTGCATGTTGCTCCGAATTCAATAGCCCGCCAGTCGATCCGCAAGATGCCCTATGGACAGGGCGTAGTTGTTGGCGCAGTTGTAGCGCAGAATGGCGCGGAAATTCTGATAGGTCAGGAAGGCGCGACCTTCCGGGCCGTCGGGCAGAATGATCGAGGCCAGAAAATCATTGTCCGGCAGGTCGCTGCCATCGGCTCGGCGCACACCGATCTCCTGCCACTGCGACAGCGGCAGCATCTGCGTATGGTGACGCACCACGCTGCAGGAGTGTTCGGCAGGCGGCTGCTTCCATTGCTCTGCGCGGGCGTGATAATCCGCGGGCAGCCGGACTTCGCGACCCCAGGTCTGATCCTCGCGCCACTCGGCACCTTTGAGGTATTGCGCGATGGACGCAAACACATCCGCTTCAGTCGTCCAGATGTCGCGACGGCCATCACCATCAAAGTCCTGGGCATACTGCAGGAAGCTGGAGGGCATGAACTGACTCTGGCCCATGGCACCCGCCCAGGAGCCCTTCATGTCGGCGTGCGCAATATGTCCATCGTTGAGAATCTGCAGGGCGCTGAAGAGTTCGCGGCGAAAGTAGTCGGCGCGGCGTGGGTCGTAAGCCAGCGTGACCAATGCGCGGATGACATCTGTGCCACCGGTGAAGTTGCCGAAGTTGGTTTCAACACCCCAGAAGGCGACGATGAAGCGTGGCTCCACGCCATACTGTGCGCCGACACGCGCCAGCAGTTCCCGATGTTGTTCCAGGCGGGCTCGACCGGTATCGATGCGCCACTGCGTCACGCGCTTCTCGAGATATTGTTCGAAGGTTTCGGTGAATTCGGCCTGACTGCGGTCGTTGTTGATGACCTGCGGAATGGGGGTGACGGCCACGAGCGCCTGCTCGATGATGTCTTCGCGTATACCCTGTTCGCGAGCCTCGGCAATCACTGTCGCGAGCCAGTCTTCGAACGGGATCTGCGGCTCCTGAGCCAGTCCGCGCATGGCGGCTGTCAAGATCAGGAGTGCCAGCAGAAGCTTTGCTGCGGCGTGTCGAGCGGTTTGCATTCCATCTCCTTCTTGAGCTTTCACTTGCAGCCTACCCCATTGAATTTGATTTGTCTAAGGCGAAAAACACCAATGCCAGGGCTCGTAACTGATGCCCGTGGTGTTGTCGCGCGGGTAGGAAAGCCGGTAGCCAAAGTCGGCCGCATGGGTTTGCAGCCAGGCGAATGCCGGTGTAGTTTCGAACTCCTCCTCCAACCCCGGGCACTCGGGAGTACCGATGTCGATGGCCCTTCCGGTGTGGTGTTCGCTGTAGCCCGGTGCCGCGTTGACACACAATATCTGAGCAATATCGCGACCCGCGTCGAGCTTGCGGCGTATGAGCGCAGCCTGATAATCCACGCTGCGATACGCCGACACCAGGAACACCATGACACCATCCTCAGCGGCCGCCTGCTTCATGGCTTGCCAGGCCACAGAGGCTGCCGGCGTCAGCCGCTGTTCGCGGCCGTGGTAATCCAGTTCTGTCGGCACAAGCTCCTGCGGCTCTTCGCAGAGGCACAGCACGGTGTCATGCGCATAATCGTCGGGAATGCCAAGAGCGAGATGGATTTGCTGGATGCGCTGCAGGTAGGAAGGCGAGTTCATGGCGCTATGCTATAGCGCCGCGCCGCCGGCACGCAATGTGGATTCTGCCTGCCAGCGCTTGCAAATTTCCCGAGACGTGGCCAGATTGCACAGCAAACTGTCTTTTTTGCCATAGTCCGATGCAGACGCCACTCTCTATAGTTGCCATGCACTCACGATTCAAGGGACCCCGCATGGCACAGCTGCCCGTCATCATCGGCATGGGAGGCATCAACCCGGCCGGCCGCACATCGCTCCACCACGGCTACCGGCGCCTGGTGCTTGATGCGCTTGGCGAGCAGGATGCCCTTGAGACACGCGCGAGCCTTGCCAGCCTGATGGGGCTGCTGAAGAAAAACGCTGGCCAGTGGTGCGATGCCCATGGCACGCCTGTCACCCTGGCTCCCTGGCTGCAGGCACTGGACCCGGTGCTGCGCGCCGGCACCTTGATTCGCCAGCTCGAGAACAACCTGTTCGACCCGCTTGCACTGCCCTTCCACAAACGCGCCACCCTGCATGCAGACCCCGGTACCCCGCTGTGTTTCGTGCTGCGCCGCCAGCACCTGCCTGACACTCTGCCAGCCAGCTGGCACCTGAGTGAGCTGCCGGATGGCATGGTGCGCGTGCAAGTGGACGGCTGCTTCGACGTGCTGACAGAAAGTGTCCATGCCTCAGAGGTCAACAGTGCGGGGCAGTTGCCCAGCGGCTTCGATCCGAAGTCACTGTACCCCTCCCGCAATCATCCGCGCGGCCTGCAGATGACTATCTTCGGCGCCAGCGATGCCTTGCAATCCATGGGCATCGCCTGGGAAGACCTCCTTGCCCACGTGGCACCCGACCAGATCGCCGTCTATGCCGGCAGCTGCATGACCCAGCTGGACTACAACGGCAATGGCGGCCTGCTGCAGGCGCGTCTGCTTGGCAGGAAAGTGACGTCCAAGCAGTTGCCACTGGGCTTTGCGGAGATGCCGGCGGACTTCATCAATGCCTACATCCTGGGCAATCTCGGCACAACCGGCACCCAGGTCGCTGCCTGTGCCACCTTCCTGTACAACCTGCGTCAGGGTATTCGCGATATTCAGAACGGGTCGCACCGGGTGGTGATCGTGGGCACCAGCGAAGCGCCCATCACTCCCGAAGTCATTGAAGGCTATGCCGCCATGGGCGCGCTGGCCAGCGACGAAGCACTGCGGGCTCTGGACAATCTGGCGACGCCCGACCACGCGCGCGCGTGCCGCCCCTTCGGCAACAACGTGGGCTTCACACTCGCGGAGTCCGCCCAGTTCGCCATCCTGTGTGCGGATGATCTGGCCGTGGCCCTGGGCGCCACGATTCTGGGCGCGGTAAACGACGTGTTCGTCAACGCGGACGGCTACAAGAAGTCCATTGCCAGCCCTGGCGCCGGCAACTACATCACCGTGGCGAAAGCGGCGGCAGCTACGCGCAACATCGTGGGCGAACGTGGGCTGCAGCAGCGCAGCTACATCCAGGCCCACGGCACGGGCACGCCACAGAACCGCGTGACCGAGTCACATATCCTCAGCACGGTGGCGGCGTCCTTCGGCATTCCAAATTGGCCCGTCGCGGCGCTGAAAGCGCAGATAGGCCACTCACTGGCAAGTTCAGCGGGCGATCAGCTGGCCGGCGCACTGGGCCTGTGGCGCTACGGCATTCTGCCCGGCATTCTCAGTACCGACCGTATTGCGGATGACGTGCACGTTGCCAATCTCGACTTCCTGCTGCAACACCGGGATGTCGGTCGCGAGGGGATGGACGCCGTGCTCATCAATTCGAAGGGCTTCGGCGGCAACAATGCAACGGCCTCCATTCTGGCGCCGCATGTTGCGTTGAAGATGCTGGAGAAAAAGCACGGGCGCGAACGCATGCTGGAACACGCGCGTCGTAATGAAGGCGTGCTCGCAGCCACCCAGGCGTATGACGAAGGCATGACGGCTGGAACCATCGCGCCGATCTACCGCTTCGACCATCAGGTCGTGGACGGCGCGGCGGTATCAATCACATCGGAAGCGCTGCACATCGAAGGGATCCGGAATGGCATCAGCCTGAATATTCCGAATCCTTACCCCGACATGTGCGACTGACTGATTACTTCACAATCAGCTTCTGAGCGATTTTCGCCTGCCATTCCATCGGGCCGGTCTTGTGCACTGATGTGCCATTGACATCCACGGCCACGGTCACCGGCATGTCCTGCACCTCGAACTCGTGGATCGCTTCCATGCCGAGGTCTGCGAAGGCGACGACGCGCGATTTCCTGATCGCCTTCGCGACCAGAAAGGCC
>CAISYX010000392.1 GCA_903889815.1 uncultured Gammaproteobacteria bacterium | reverse complement strand
CTCGCGCACACTGGGTGCCACTCCCTTTCAGGCGTTTCGCCGGGTTGCCATTCCCCTGGCGCGTCCCGCCATCATCGCCGGTTTGTCGCTGGTACTGATGGAGACTCTGGCGGATTATGGCACCGTGCAGTACTTCGGGGTCTCGGTATTCACCACTGGCGTGTTCCGCACCTGGTTCGGCCTTGGCAGCAGCACGGCGGCGGCGCAGCTGGCAGCCGTGTTGCTGATGTTCATCCTGTTTCTCGTGCTGGCGGAACACTGGTCCCGGCAGAAGGCGCGCTACCACCACACCAGCAACAAGTACACGCGCCTGCCGCGTATCGAATTGCGAGGCTGGAAGAAGTGGGCAGCGCTTGCTTATTGCACCGTGCCAGTGCTGTTCGGCTTTCTGATCCCCTTTCTTCAGCTGCTCAAATGGTCCACCGAGACCTGGCATCTGCTCGACCGGGACGGCTTCCTGACCATGTTCGGCAACAGCCTGCAACTGGCCGGCATTACGGCGGTCATTGCCCTGCTGCTCGGGGTGTTCATCAGCTACACCAAACGGCTGCGCCCAAGCCTGTCGCTGCGCGGCATGGTCCGCGTGCTGGGCCTGGGCTACGCCATTCCCGGGACGGTGGTGGCCATCGGCGTGCTGATTCCGTTCACCTGGTTCGACAACACGCTCGATGCGTGGATGCGCAGGAATTTCGATATCTCCACCGGCTTGCTGCTCAGTGGCACGCTGGTGGCCGTGGTGTTCGCCTATCTCGTGCGCTTCCTGCCGGTGGCACTGAACACCGTCGATGCGGGACTTGGCAAGATCAAGCCCACCATGGACGATGTGGGGCGTTCGATGGGGCTCAGGCCCCTGCAGATTCTGCGCCGCGTGCACGTGCCGGTCATGCGTGGCAGCCTGCTGACTGCCAGCCTGCTGGTGTTTGTGGACGTGCTCAAGGAGCTGCCTGCCACCCTGATTCTGCGCCCCTTCAATTTCAACACGCTGGCTATCCGCACGTATGAACTCGCCAATCAGGAGCGGCTGGCCGAAGCGTCCAGTACGGCCCTCATGATCGTGCTGGCCGGCATTATTCCCGTCATCATTCTCAGCCAGACCATTTCGCGGTCCAGACCAGGTTATGACTCACGTACTTGAACTGAACAATGTGTCCGTCGCCCTTGAGCGTACCGTCATCGTCCGCAACATCAGCCTGCATCTGCAGGAAGGCATGATCGGCTGCCTGCTGGGCCCGAGTGGCTGCGGCAAGACCACCCTGCTGCGCGCAATCGCAGGGTTCGAGCCCGCGCTGCAGGGCGAGATCCGGATTGCCGGCAATGTCGTGAGCAATTCCCAGTACAGTCTGCCTGTCGAACAGCGGCACGTCGGCATGGTGTTTCAGGACTACGCCTTGTTTCCCCATCTCACGGTGCGAGACAACATCAGCTTTGGCCTGAAAGGCATGAGCGCTGCCGCGCGCACCGCCCGCGTGCAGGAACTGGCCGGCATGCTCAAGATTGCCGAGTACCTGGATGTTTATCCGCACCGACTGTCCGGCGGCCAGCAGCAGCGCGTGGCAGTAGCAAGGGCCATGGCCCCGAAGCCTCGCATTCTGTTGCTGGATGAGCCCTTTGCGAGCCTGGACGTGGAGCTGCGTGAGCAGATTGCCCGGGAGATACGTCTGGTGTTAAAGCACGACGGTATCACCGCGATTCTGGTCAGCCACAATCAGTACGAAGCGTTCGCCATGGCCGATGAGATCGGCGTGATGCGCGCAGGAGAGCTGCTGCAGTGGAGCACGCCGTTCGAACTCTATCACCAGCCGGTCTGTGCCTACGTGGCAGACTTTGTGGGAGAAGGCGTGTTTCTGGACGGCACGGTGCTGGATGAAGAGCGTGTGGAAACTGCCCTTGGGATACTGGGCGGCGGCGAGTTGCACGGTTTTCCGACGGGCACGGCCCTGTCAGTGCTGATTCGCCCGGATGATGTCATTCATGACGACGACAGCCCCAAGACCGCCAAGGTGCTGGACAAGGCCTTCCGGGGCTCGCAGTACCTGTACACGCTGGAGATGCCTGATGGCACGCATGTGCTCAGTCTGGTGCCCAGCCACCATCGGCATGCGCAGGGCGAGATGATTGGTATCCATATCGAGATGGATCACCTGGTGGCATTCCGCCGCTGAGGGCTGAGCTTGGTGCCTGATCAGGCGCCGGGATCTACCAGGAAGGTTTCGAGGCTCTCGCCCGTCAGTTTCCTGATCTGGGAAAACACGAACCAGATGGCCAGCATCAGGATGACCATGCTCGGCAGCGCAATCACCGGGTAGCTCAAGGCCGTCATGCGCCCGAGTTCTTCACTGAACTCCGTCGTTCCGGGCGGACTCACCAGAATGATCTTGGCCAGCAAGTAATTCAGCGTCGAAGACACGAAGAAACTCCCCGCCACAATCAGCGACGCCTGCCCGAGGCGCTTCTCGAAAAGCGCTGTGTTGCCGCGCTGCGACAGAGCCTCGTACAAGGCATCGGTGCGCACCAGTTGCGCATTCAGAATCAGCGTCTTTACCAGCGGGAAGCGCGTGCGCTGCGTGAACAGTACCGCGATGCCGATGCAGGCGGGGATGGCCGCCTCCTTGATGGCGATGTACTGCGGGTCGAGCTGCAGCAGGCTGATGCCGCCGGTCAGGAACACGCTCACCACGCCCAGTATGGAGAAAGGGTTCACCTTGCCGGACTGACGCAGGTCCCACAGGCCATAGCCGATGGGGAAGGCCAGCGCGAACACGATGCTCAGTGACGGACCAAGACTCTCGGCGCCGCTGAGCTTGCTCAGGATGAACACCGGGATGACGATGTTGAAGGCGAGATTGGCCAGGAAACTGCCCTTGGGCGGGGCGCCAGCTGCTTTGGTCTCAGCGTTCAGTGTTGTTGCGTTGGTGTTGTCGGAGTTGCCAGTTGTCATGGTCGCGATTGTCTGTTTCGGGCTGACTTTCAGGAAATCGGAGTATACGGTGATTAGTCGGTGGTGACGACGGGTAAAGTATCGCCAGCCCCCCACTCGGCCCATGATCCGTCATAGACCGACACATCCTTGTACCCCGCCAGTTGCGCAGCAAACGCTACTACACAGGAAGTGACGCCCGAGCCGCAGCTCGCGATCACTCTTGACCCTGGCAGCAGCTGCGCCTCCAGCAGCACCTTTAGTTCGTTCAGCGGTTTCAGATGCCCGTCGCGAACCAGTTGGTCGAACGGCAGGCTGCGGGCTCCGGGCATGTGGCCACCGCGCAGACCCGGACGAGGTTCCGGCGCGCGGCCGTAGAAGCGGTCCGCCGAGCGGGCGTCGAGGATGCGTGCGTCGGCAGCGGTCGTGGCCAGCAATACGTCGCGCCAGTCGCTGATGAGCGAAGAGCGGTAACGCGCCGTGAAGTCCCCTGTTGCGGCAGTGTGTCCAGCCGTCTCCGGCGGCTCCGTTGCCAGGGCATGACCGGCGCGTTTCCACGCCGGCAATCCGCCATCAAGCACGGCGCAGCGCTGGTGTCCCATTGCCCGCAACATCCACCATGCCCGCGGTGCCGAGAAGATGCCGACGCTGTCATACACCACCACGATGCTGTCCTGGTTGACGCCCAGGCGACGCATTTCCGTGGTGAACAACTGCGCATCCGGCATCATGTGCGGCAGGGCCGAGTCACGGTCGCAAATGCGCCTGTCGAAATCAAAGTATCGGGCATTGGCGATGCGCTCCTGCTGCCATTCGGCCTCGCCATCCCGGCCCGCTGTGGGCAGGTGCCAGCTGGCGTCCAGCACCACAAGGTCCGTGCTTTCGGCTGCCGCATGGCGCAGCGCCGAGGCCAGCCAGTCCACGCTGACCAGCGGGCCGCTCAACTGGAGCGTCTGCATGTGTGTTCTCCTGAGGTCGCGCGAAGCCAGGGAGCTGGCAGATCTGGCGCACGGCGACCGACCGTCGCCTGTTCGAAGGCGCAAGCATAGCCCAGAAGTGTCACTTCGGCGAAGAGAGCGGCTTGTCTGTTCAGGTTTTGATCTTCATCTCGTGCACGATTTCGGCGAGACGTTCGACTGCCGAGATTGATTCCGAGGGATCCAGATTCTCCTTGTCGTTGTTGAAGTCGCCCTCTGCCTGGGCCTGAACCAGCAGCCCATCGCGCCGCGGGTATACGGATACTTTGCGGCTGCCATAGTTGAAGCCATAGTGCACTTCTGGCTGGGGAATCAGCTTGCAGGTCTGGCCCCGCACCGGAATGATCGTGTCGTCATTCAGCAATGCCCGCGCGCCATAGCCGGTGCAATTGATGATGGTGCGCTCCTCGATGGCGGCGAAGTCATTGCGATCGCTGAGTATGAAGGTCTCGATGCGCCCTCCGGCAGCCAGGAATTCTTCCATCAGCACACGCGAATAGCCGGCGATGTTGAACAGCAGCGCTGGCCTGCGTCGCACATAGGGCGCGGGGAAGGGATGATTCAGCTCACTCAGGTCAACGGCTTGCGGGGTGAGGTCGCTGATCAGAGTGTCTTCGAAATCGGGATACTCAGGCTCGCTCGACTCCCCATGAGGCGCTGGAGTGCCGGGAGGGTTGTCGGACAGACTGTACATGTCGCGCCATTCGATCGGGTCGCCGGCTACGCCCAGCAGTGACTGAAAGCGGCGGAAGGAATAGCGCGCCATCGCCTCCCAGCGTTCTGCGAAGGCTGGTGCAAACTCAGTGCTGCAGATGCGCGAGTCAGGCGTCCAGGAGCCTGTTGCGAACTGCGAACGGACATAAGGAGGGCGATCTTTCGCATAAATGGTGACACTGAGCCCTGCCTGTTGCGCGACGAGCGCCGTCGTCAGACCGATGGCCCCACAACCCACAATGGCAATCTGCTGCCGGCCTGTTCCCTGCGCCATCTGGGTGGCCAGCAGTCCGCTGCCCCATGAAAGGGACCAGCCGCTGCCCCCGTGCCCATAATTGTGCACAACCTGCTTGCGCCCGATACGCTCCACCTCGATGCGTGGGCCTTGGGCGCGAAAGGGGCGGGTGCAGACGTTCATCTCTATGATGCGGTCGGGACTCGCCACCATAGGGGTCAGTTCTCTGCTGTCAGAGAGCAATGTCGCGGCGCTGCTGCCGCTGACCGCAGGGATGTCGGCAGCCACTGCCGCGCCGAGCGGTGCCGCGGAAAGCAGTGCAGCGGAACCGCGCAGGAATTGACGTCTTTGCATGGGTGCCTCGTATACATTTGAGTGGTGAATTCAGCCGAAGCCAGCAGGAAGTGTGCCACGACAACGCGGTCTGCCGGCGGGCTGTCTTTTGTGGGACAAAAAAAAGGGCCTGCCCTGCGGCAAGCCCTTGTCTTATATGGTAGCTATGCGTGGACTCGAACCACGGACATCAGCATTATGAATGCTGCGCTCTAACCAACTGAGCTACATAGCCATTGAACTGTGCGGCCGGTCTGGAACCCCGATCCGTTTTGAGGCTGCGAATTCTGGCCACTTGCGCTTTTCTTGTCAAGCCTGCAAATGGCGCGCTGACGCGTCAGACATTGAATCGGAAATGCACCACATCGCCGTCCTGCACGATGTACTCCTTGCCCTCCAGGCGCCACTTTCCGGCGTCCTTGGCTCCTTGCTCACCTTTGTACTGAATGAAGTCGTCATAAGCGATGACTTCGGCGCGGATGAAGCCTTTTTCGAAATCCGTATGGATCACACCGGCTGCCTGCGGGGCGGTGGCGCCAACCTTGACGGTCCACGCACGGACTTCCTTCACGCCTGCTGTGAAATAGGTTTGCAGTCCCAGCAGGCCGTAGCCAGCGCGAATCACTCGGTCCAGTCCCGGTTCCACCATGCCCAGATCCTGCAGGAACTCCATCTTCTCGGCATCTTCCAGTTCGGCGATCTCGGATTCCAGCTTGTTGCAGATGGGCACCACGGAGGCGCCCTCGGTGGCCGCAATCTCCCGCACACGGTCAAGATGGCGGTTGTTCTCGAAGCCGTTCTCGTCCACGTTGGCGATGTACATGGTGGGCTTCACCGTCAGCAGGTGCAGGCCGTAAAGGTCCGCCAGTTCATCCTTGCCAAGGCCCAGCATGCGCACGGGCAGCGCTTCGTTGAGATGGGCGCGCACCCGCTCGAACAGCGCTACCTGGCGCACTGCGTCCTTGTCGCCGCCCTTGGCGAATCGAGTCAGGCGGGTGATGCCCTTCTCCACGGACTCCAGATCGGCCAGCGCGAGTTCCGTGTTGATGACTTCAATATCGGAAGCAGGGTCGATTCGGTCGGCCACGTGGATGACATTGGTGTCTTCGAAGCAGCGCACCACGTGCGCGATGGCATCTGTTTCGCGGATGTTGGCCAGGAACTGATTGCCCAGCCCTTCACCCTTGGAGGCGCCCGCCACCAGGCCGGCGATATCGACGAACTCCATGGTGGTGGGGATTATTCGCTGGGGTTGCACGATGGCTGACAGCTTGTCGAGGCGTGGGTCCGGCATGGGCACCAGGCCGGAGTTCGGCTCAATGGTGCAGAAGGGAAAGTTCTCGGCAGCGATGCCCGCCTTGGTCAGTGCATTGAACAAGGTCGACTTGCCCACGTTGGGGAGACCTACGATGCCGCATTTGAAGCCCATGCTTGAATTCCTTGATCTCGTTGTTCCGGGTTGTGCCGCCCTCAGGCGGGTTTGGTATGCAGGTTGTGCATGGCGTTCTGCCAGTCGCCCTTCACCGCATGGGGAAGGGTGCGGATCGCCAGGTCAATATCGCCCAGGATGACCTCCATTTCCTGTTTCGAAGGGTCACTGAGGACAAAGTTTGCGACCTGGGCCTTGTTGCCCGGGTGGCCAACACCGATGCGCAAGCGATAGAAATCTTTCTGATCGCCCAGTGCACTGATGATGTCGCGAATGCCGTTGTGCCCGCCGTGGCCGCCTCCGTGTTTGAAGCGCGTAGTGCCCACGTCGAAGTCGATCTCGTCATAGGCCACCAGCATGTTCTCAGGCGCTATGTCGAAATAGCTGCAGAACGCAGCAACGGACTGACCGCTGCGGTTCATGAACGTGGTGGGGAAGAGCAGACGGACATCCTGGCCGGCCAGCGTGATGCGTCCCGCTTCGCCGAAGAATTTGGATTCCGCGCGCAGCTCGCCATGGAAGTCAGCGGCCACGCGGGAGAGAAACCAGGCCCCTGCATTGTGCCTGTTGTAGCGGTATTGCGGGCCTGGATTCCCCAAGCCCACGATCAGTTTGAGTGCGTTGCCTTGCATGATTTATGGTCCGCAGCGCAGTAAACGTCAGGGATTACTTCTTCTCGGGATTGTCAGCAGAAGCAATGCCGCGTGGCGCCAGAACGCTCACGACGGAATTGTCAGAGTCGTGACCGTGTGCCAGATCGACACTGGAAACGCCCTTCGGCAGATTGATCTGAGAAATGTGGATCGCTTCGCCAAGGCCCAGATCGGACAAGTCCACTTCAATGAACTCTGGCAGGTCTTGCGGCAGACAGCTGATCTGCAGTTCGTTCAGCGCCTTGATGATGCTGCCGCCGCCGATCTTGACGCCCTTGCACTTGTCTTCGTTGATGAAGTGCAGCGGCACCGCCACCACAATGGCACGGTCAGCACTGACGCGCTGGAAGTCGGCATGCATGATGCGCGGCTTGGCAGGGTGGCGCTGCAGCGCCTTGATCACAACCTGCTCCGGCTTGCCATCCACATGCAGAGTGATGATGTGCGAGTAGAAGGCTTCGTTGGTCAGGGCTTTCTGAATATCCTTGTGAGGGATGCTGATATTGACGGCTGGTTTGCCTTCACCATAGATGATGGCAGGAACCATTTCAGCCAGACGGCGCAGGCGGCGGCTCGCACCTTTCCCCAGATCCGCTCTGACTGTAGCGTTGAGCTCAAATGCATTGGACATCTTGTATCTCCAGTGTGTGATGTTTCACAACATCGTCAGACCTTGCCCGGCTTGCGACCAGCCGGGTTCGGTGTTCAAAGACCCCGACAGGAAATCTGCCGAAGCCTGTTTGGCCAGCACGGCCGCCAGAGGTTCTGCCAGCCGTGTGGTCCTCAACGCCATGCGACACCTTTTCAGGTATTGTCGAACATCGCGCTGATGGATTCTTCGTTGCTGACGCGACGAATGGATTCTGCCAGCAGTTTCGCCATGCTGAGCTGGCGAACGCGTTTGCAGTTGCGGAACTCTTCGTTGAGCGGAATCGTGTCAGTCACTACCAGTTCATCCAGATCGGACGTGCTGATATTGGCGAACGCATTGCCCGACAGAACTGGATGCGTACAGTACGCGACGACGCGCGCAGCCCCGTGTTCCTTGAGTGCAGCAGCGGCTTTGCAGAGTGTACCCGCGGTGTCGACCATGTCGTCAACAATCAGGCAGGTTCGTCCCTGCACTTCGCCGATGATATGCATGACCTGCGCTTCGTTGGCCTGCGGACGACGTTTGTCGATGATGGCCAGGTCCACGTTCAAGTTTTTGGCAACGGCGCGCGCGCGCACCACACCGCCAACGTCAGGCGACACAACGGTGAGGTTTTGGTAATTCTGTCTTTCGATGTCCTCTGTCAGCAGAGGTGAACCGTAGACGTTGTCCACGGGAATGCTGAAAAAGCCTTGAATCTGTTCTGCGTGAAGGTCGACTGTCAGCACGCGGTTGACTCCCACGGCCACGATCATGTCTGCCACAACCTTGGCACTGATGGCGACGCGGGAGGAGCGCACGCGGCGGTCCTGGCGGGCATATCCGAAATAGGGAATCACAGCGGTGATGCGGTTGGCAGAGGCGCGATGCAGAGCATCGGCCATCAGCATCAGTTCCATCAGGCTGTCATTGGTCGGCGCACAGGTGGGCTGAATGATGAAGACGTCCTTGCCGCGCACATTCTCCTTGATCTCGACATTCACCTCGCCGTCGCTGAACTTGCTGACAGTCGCCTCTCCCAGAGGAAGGCCAATATGTCTGGCAATCTTGTCAGCCAATGCCGGATGGGCATTGCCGGTAAATACCATCAAGTTGTTTGCCATGAGAGTTGTGTCCTTCGGAGGCCGTTTGGAACCAGGTCTGCGTGTTGTTGTAGTCAGGCTTAAGATAAGCAGTCCGCCCGTCAGTCAGGGAAAGTGCGGGGTCTGGCCGAGGGTGAGTCGTCTTGTCAGACGATCACCTGAGACGTATTGAATATGGCAGGGGTGGCTGGACTCGAACCAACGCATGCAAGGATCAAAACCTTGTGCCTTACCAACTTGGCGACACCCCTAAAAAACTCTGCATGTTCAGCGAATGCCTTCGCGTGGGCATGACTCTCATGCCGCAATGAGCGCAGTGCTGCGCTGCAATCCACGGGCTGTAAAACCTTTCAAATGTGCGGGACGAAGTGCCAGGACGCGTGCGGCTTCTTCCTCCGAATTGAACCCTGCGAAGATGCTGGATCCGGTCCCCGTCATCCTTGCCGGGCCATGCTGAGAAAGCCACTCAAGGGCTTCATCGACAGGCGGATACAGGCTTCGTACGAGATTTTCACAGTCATTTCTGGTGTGCCCAGCCAGAAAGGCGGCCATTTTGATGGCACTCGTCTGCCGTGTCAATTCCTCATTGGAAAAAATATCCCCTGTGGAAACATGGCAATCCGGGCAGATCACAACAAAAAAGCGGGGCGGCAGAAGCACTGGTGAAAGCCGTTCACCGACACCTTCTGCCCAGGCGGATTCACCCCGCACAAACAGCGGGACATCCGCGCCCAGGCGCAGGCCGAGGGTGCACAACTGCGCCGTGTCGAGATGTGTTTGCCACAGGAAATTCAGGGCGAGCAAGGTGCTGGCGGCATTCGAACTGCCTCCGCCGAGCCCCGCGCCCATGGGGATGCGTTTGTGCAGCCGGATGGATGCCCCCTCTTTGCAGCCGGTGGCATCGCGCAACGCGCGCGCGGCCCGCAGGATCAGATTGTCATCGGTATTCAGCACATTCAGGTCGCAATCCAGCGTGAGTTCGCCATCAGCCCTGCGGATAACTTCGAGCGTATCGGCATAGTCAATAAGCTGGAATATCGTCTGCAGTTCATGATATCCGTCAGGACGCCGCCCGGTGATGTGCAGGAACAGATTCAGCTTGGCTGGGGACTGGATGCAGAGGAAGTCGTTCATGGGGCGATAGGCGTCGATGTCTGCAGAGTCCAGTCCAGGCGGACGAAATCGAGTCGCAGTGGAGGCTTCTCGATGCGGATGCGCGTCGGCATGGACTCTGCCGCATAGTTGGTGTAGCCAAGGTATTGCACCAGCCAGCCATCCTGCTCCAGTGCGATGAGGTGATTTTCGGCATTAAAGGTCGGAGAGCTCTGGCCTGCAGGAGCCGGCATGCCTTTGATCCAGTATGTCAGCTGAGCGACTGGCAGTTCATATCCCAGCTGCTCACGGACCAGGTCTTCGGCAGTGGCCGCTGTCAGCCGCGGTTCGCCTTCCTGCTCGAGAATGACTTCTCCGGGACGCCCTGTTATCTCGGTAGCGCCTGCATTCAAGGTACCCCAGAGATTGATGACGTAATTCTCACCCTGCTGCTGCCAGCGAATGCGGGAGGAATGTGACTCCTTGTCGTCGCGAACGCCGATACGGCCGGTGAATTCCCACAAGGTCAGCGCTTCCAGCAGTGCGTGGCGGGCCTGCCAGTCCGCATTCACGGGTGCGTCCATGCGCGGCGCACCCGCGCAGCCTGCCAGCAGCAGGCACAGCAGAGAGGTGCTGAAAAGAGTCCGACATCGGGACATTGTCAGCTGCCTGCGCCGTTGCGAAGGCGTTCGATGGTATTCAACAGAATGGCACTGTCGGGTCGTTCACGCAGAGCCTCATTCCACACACGATTGGCATCATCCTGGCGGCCCATCATCCAGAGGACTTCTCCCAGATGAGCGGCCACTTCAGCGTCCGGAAACACGGCGAAGGCCCGCTCCAGATTCGCCAGTGCTTCTTCATAGCGCCCCAGTTTGTATTGCGCCCAGGCCAGGCTGTCGATAATGGCAGGGTCTTGCGGATCTGCAGCAATCGCGCGTTCCAGCAGTGCCAGCGCCTCTTCGTAGCGGTCGGTGCGATCGGCCAGCGTGTAACCCAGCTGATTGAGGGCAGTAGCGTTCTGTGGCTCCAGTGCAATGATGCGGCGCAGGTCTTCCTCCGCGCGGGCCAGATTGCCCTGGCGATCGCTCAGGAGGGCGCGGGCGAACAGCATGTCAACATTGTCGGCGTAGATTTCCAGCGTGGCGCTCAGCAGGGCGTCGGCACGCTCAAGCTGACCTGTGTTCATCAGGGCGTCCACTTCGACAGCGACCAGCACGATCTCCAGTTCCGGGCGCCCCTCAGAAACGCTCAGCACCAATGCGTGCGCTTCCTCGAAACGCTCCTCGAGCACCAGCAGCCGCACCGCCTGCCGTTGTGCATTCAGGAAGTTGGCGAATTCCGTCCCCACCTGCAGGTAATGGTCTATGGCTTCCGCAGTGCGGCCCTGGTTTTCGTCGATATAGCCCAGGTAGTAGTGGCTCTCGTTAAGGCGCACGCCGGCATTGAGTATGCGGATCAGGTAGCTGCGAGCGGCGTCCAGGGAGTCCAGTTCAAGCTCCAGCAATGCCAGAGAGTAGAGTGTCTCGTAATCATCCGGCTCCATCTGTGCCAGCTGCTGGAACTGGACGCGGGCTTCTTCGAGTCGTCCAACCTGAACAAGGATGCGCCCGAAGTTGAACCGCATCAGGCGATTGTCGGGATAGGTTTCGATGCCCTCTTCAAGCAGGGCGATGGTGCGATCCAGCTGATCCAGCTGCAACAGCAACTGCGCTTCCATCAGTGTCAGTCTCGCTGAATTGCCGTGACGCTCCTTGTAAGCGGTCAGCTCCTCCATGGCTTGCGCGTGCTGGTCGCTTTGCTCAAGCAGTTGCATGACAGCGTAGTGCAGGGTTTCATGTTCTGGAAAACGTGAGTGCAGTAACTGGAACTGCGCCAGCAACATGCCGCGCTGTTCGGGTGTCAGATACTGGGAGCGCGCCGAGATGACCGAAAAATCGAGCTCACCGCCAAGCGCAAGAATCTGTCCCATATGCTCAATGGATTCCTCGAGCATGCCTGCTTCCAGCAGCTGGAAGGCGAGCACGAGGTGCGCTTCTTCGGACGCCGGTTCGATTTCCAGCCACAGTCGCCCAACGGCGATCATGGTCTCGGTGTCACCTGCGGCCGCGGCAAACTGGCTGGCACGGCGTATGACGGCCAGGTCGCGGGTTTCCAGTGCAAGAGCGTAATAGTCCTGCGCGGCTTCCGGCAGGTATCCACGCTGTCCCGCCAGCTCGTTCAGCAGCGCACGGTTGAGCTGCTCCGTGGTGAAGGACCCGTATTCGATGGGCTCGGGGGCTGGCGTTGGTGCTGTGACAGCCGCCGTGACGTCTTCGGGCGCTGGGAGCTGTGCTTCAGGCGTGGACTGGCAGGCACTCAGGGCGAGTGCAATCGAAAGCGTCAGGAGAGCAGGGCAGAATCGGTTCATTCGCTGTCAGCCACCAAGGTGTGAGCAAGAAAAAAACGGGCTCGCAGCGGCGCGGTATCAAAGGCGAAATCGGGCCCCTTGCGGGTGCAATGGAGTGTACCTGCATTGCCGGGAACTTCACAACTCAGCGCTTTTCAAGGGTCGCCGCGTTGACAACCATATTCCAGTTGGGAAGTCCTGAGCATATTTAGTACCATAGCCCGCTTTTTCCGCATCACTGCAACGCCCGTCCGACAAGGGGCCCTATGGCGCTGGTTCTACTCGGTATCAATCACAACACCGCGAACATCGACTTTCGTGAGCGGGTTGCTTTTCCGCCTGAGAAAGTGGCGGATGCGATACAGCGCGCGACATCCTTGCCGGCTCTGGACGAGCTGGTCATTGTTTCCACCTGCAACCGCACCGAACTCTATGCGCAGATTGATCTGGGAGAAGCGGCCCTCGGCGATCCGGACTGCGAGCTGGATGATGCCACCCTGCGTGAGCAGGAGCTGCGGCTGCTGGACTGGCTCAGTCATTACCACGGACTGGACCGTGCTGAATTGCAGCGTTCTACCTACTTCCACTGGCGTCAGGATGTGGTGCGGCATTTGATGCGTGTGGCCTGCGGTCTGGACTCCATGGTGCTGGGGGAACCGCAGATTCTGGGCCAGATCAAGTCTGCCTATGCCGTGTCGAAAGAGCTGGGCGCGGTAAGCGGCACCCTCGGGCGTGCTTTCCAGGAAGCCTTCTCCATCGCCAAGCAAGTGCGCACGGACACGGCCATTGGCGAGAACCCGGTTTCCGTAGCCTACGCCGCCGTGACCCTGGCAGAACAGATTTTTTCCGATCTTGGCAGTCTGCATGCCCTGCTGATCGGGGCGGGGCGCACCATCGAGCTGGTGGCCCGCCATCTCACGGACAAGGGCGTCAAACACATTGTCGTAGCCAACCGCACGCTGCAGAATGCGGTAGAGCTGGGTGAGAAGTTCGGCGCAGCGGGTGTGCTGCTGTCAGATATCCCCGAGCAGCTGGTCAAGGCCGACATTGTGGTCTCGTCCACCAACAGCCAGTTGCCGCTGTTGGGCAAAGGTGCTGTGGAAAGTGCCATCAAGCGCCGTCGTCACAAACCCATGCTGCTGGTGGATCTGGCTGTGCCCCGGGACATCGAGCCACAGGTAGGCGAGATCGCCGATGCTTACCTGTACAGCATCGATGACATTCGCGACGTGATTGACGACAACGTCAAAAGTCGCACCGAAGCCGCCGCGCAGGCCGACTCGATTATCAGCCGTGGCGTGGAGGATTACCTTCGTCGCATGCGCTCGCTCAATGCTGTCAACACGCTGCGTGCCTTCCGGGAAAAAGCCGAGCTGCTGCGCGACCGTGAAGTCGAAAAGGCGTTGCGTGCGCTGGAAAAAGGCGACCCCGCGCCTCAGGTACTGGAGGCGCTGGCGCGCGGCCTGACCAACAAACTAATTCACTCGCCCAGCGTGCAGATGAAGAAGGCCAGCGCCGATGGCCGTGACGATGTGCTGCTGCTGACCCGCGAACTTTACGAACTGGATGAACCCCCCACGCCATGAAGGACTCCATTCTCCACAAACTCTCCAATCTCAAGGACCGCTACGAGGAGCTCGAAGCGCTGCTTAGTGACGGAGAGGTCATTGGCAATCAGGACCGCTTCCGCTCACTCTCCAAGGAATTTGCCGAGATCGAGCCTGTGGTAAAGGCCTTCACCGCCTATCAGGCAATCCAGGATCAGTTGCAGCAGGCACGCGAGATGCAGAAGGACGCCGACAGCGACATTCGCGCCATGGCCGATGACGAAGTGCGCAGCATTGAGGCGGGTCTCGACGCTGAGGAGCTGGCATTGCAGAAGTTGTTGCTGCCGCGAGACGAAAAGGACAGCTGCGATATTTTCCTGGAAGTGCGTGCCGGCACCGGCGGTGATGAGGCGGCGATTTTCTCCGGTGACCTCTTTCGCATGTATACCCGCTATGCGGAAACACAGGGGTGGCGCGTGGAAATCCTCAGTGAGCGCCCCGGTGAGCATGGCGGTTACAAGGAGATCATTACGCGCATCGAAGGGCGCAATGTCTACGGCCATCTCAAGTTCGAGTCCGGCGCACACCGTGTGCAGCGCGTGCCGGACACCGAGACGCAAGGCCGTATCCATACCTCGGCCTGCACGGTGGCGGTGATGCCGGCAATGGACGAGCTGGCAGAGATCGAAATCAACAAGGCCGATCTGCGCGTTGACACTTATCGCTCTAGCGGAGCGGGTGGTCAGCACGTGAACAAGACGGATTCTGCCATCCGGCTTACCCACATCCCCACCGGCATCGTGGTGGAGTGTCAGGACGAACGCTCCCAGCACAAGAACCGCTCGCGAGCCATGTCGCTGCTGCACGCCAAGCTCAACGATCAGGCACAACAGGCGGCCGCGCAGGAAGTATCAGACACCCGGCGCAAGCTGGTGGGCACAGGGGATCGCTCGGAGCGCATCCGCACCTACAATTATCCGCAGGGGCGTGTGACCGATCATCGCATCAATCTGACCGTCTACAAGTTGTCTGAAGTGATGGAAGGTTCGCTGGACTCCGTGATCCAGCCGCTGATCAACGAGCATCAGGCAGACTTGCTGGCGGAACTGGCGGACTCCTGAGTCATGGTGGCCATAACCAGTGGACAGGCCTTGCGCATGGCTCAACACGCACTCTTCGGCACAGACACGGCCCGGATCGACGCCGAGCTGCTGCTGGGCGCCGCACTGGGCGCCACACGGGCGGGGCTGTATGCCAGGCCGGAACGTGTGCTGTCTCCTTCTGAACAGTCGCGTTTCGAAGCGCTGCTGGAGCGTCGCATCCTGGGCGAGCCGGTTGCCTATATCCTGGGGGAGAGGGAGTTCTGGTCTCTGCTGCTGTGCGTGACACCGCAGGTTCTCATTCCCCGGCCAGAGACTGAACTTCTGGTCGAAACTGCGCTGCGCCTGGCTGACGCTCTGAAATCTACAGGATATGTGGAATCTGAAAAATCTGTGGGAGCTGTGGGAACTGCGGGAGCGGGCTTTGCCCGCGAACAACCTGGCGCCGCGCTGCACATCGCGGATCTGGGCACCGGCAGCGGTGCAATAGCGCTGGCACTGGCCAGCGAACGCCCGCATTGGAGAGTGGTCGCCACCGATCAGAGTGCGCACGCCTTGCGCGTGGCAAGCGACAATGCCGTGCGGCTGAATATCCACAATGTCAGCTTCCGGCTGGGCAGCTGGTGTGATGCCCTGCCGGAAGGGCTTTTCGACATGATCCTCAGCAACCCCCCGTATATCGACCCCGGGGACATGCACTTGTCGCAGGGCGATCTTCGCTTCGAGCCCCTGACAGCACTGGCGGCTGGCGAGCGGGGGCTGGCTGACCTGCGGGCAATCTGCCACGAGGCGCCCTGGCACCTGGCGCCAGGAGGCGCCCTGCTGCTGGAGCATGGCTTCGAACAGGGAGCGGCGGTCTCGCAATTGCTGGCAGATGCAGGCTTCCTTGGCATACGTACTTTGACCGATCTCAGCGGGCTGCCCCGTGTGACGATGGGGACGATTGGCGAAGGCGGTGACTGAAGAGCGCGGCGAATGCAGTGGCAGAGGGGCAATTTCGGGTACACTTCGGCAGGTTCGCGGGCAAGCCCGCTCCCACAACCAGACCAGGCCCCACAACCAGACCAGGTCCCACAACCAGACCAGGTCCCACAACCAGGCCCGCTCCCAGACGAAGGCTCCAGCCTACAGAGACGACAACATGCAGGACGAGGAACTTCTTCGCTACAGTCGCCAGATCATGCTCCCAGAGCTGGATGTTGCCGGGCAGCAGGCCTTGCTGGATTCGACAGTTCTGATCGTCGGCATGGGCGGGCTCGGCTGTCCTGCCGCCATGTACCTGGCCGCAGCGGGAGTTGGCCATCTCATCATCGCAGACGACGACACTGTGGAATTGACCAATCTGCAACGGCAGATCGCCCACGGACAGAGCGATCTTGGCGCCCCGAAGGTGTTCTCCGCCGCGAATACTCTCAGCAATTTGAATCCCCATGTCCGCATTACCGCCCTGCAGCAGCGCCTGAGTCCGCAGGACATGGACACTCTGGTCCCTGAAGCCACCCTCGTGCTGGATGCCTGTGACAATTTCAGTACCCGCTTCGCACTCAACCAGGCCTGCGTGCGGCATCGCGTGCCCCTGGTCTCCGGAGCCGCCATTCGTATGGAAGGTCAGGTCGCTGTGTTTGACAGCCGTGATGGCGCCAGCCCCTGCTATCAGTGCCTCTACAGGCTTGGTGATGACGAACAGGCTACCTGCGCTCGCAATGGGGTCATGGCGCCCGTGGTAGGTATCATCGGCGCTGTGCAGGCGATGGAAGCCATCAAGGTGATTGCGGGGGTCGGCGAGCCGCTGACCGGGCGGCTGCTGCTGCTCGACGCCAGTACCATGCAGTGGCGGCAGATGCGCCTGCCCAGGGATCCGCATTGTCCCGTTTGTGGCTCGCAGCAGCACTGAAGGCTCCGGAATGCGCTATTGATGTTCCCGACTGCCCCGGCTATGATGCCTGCGCCCTTTCTGGAACGGCGCATAAGTTCCAGATTTTCAAGATGTTTATTATGGAAAATGAATCAAGCGACCAGAAGCTGAGCTTCTCGACATTCAATCTGGTTGAGCCACTGAACAAAGCCATCGCAGACCTCGGCTTTACCCACTGCACCCCCATTCAGGCTCAGAGCCTGCACTACACCCTCCAAGGCAATGACGTCACCGGACGTGCCCAGACGGGCACTGGCAAGACAGCCGCATTCCTCATCACCATCATCAACGACCTGGTCAGCAATCCCATCGAGGAAACGCGCTACATCGGCGAGCCCCGTGCCCTGATCATCGCGCCAACCCGTGAACTGGTGATGCAGATTGCCAGTGACGCGCAATTGTTGTGCAAGTACACCGATCTGCACATTGTGACCATGGTGGGGGGCGAGGACTACCAGAAGCAGCTGCGCGCTGTGGACCGTCGCCCTGTCGACATCGTGGTGGCCACTCCCGGACGCCTGATTGACTTCGTGCAGAACGACCAGATCTATCTGGGTCTCGTAGAATTGATGGTCATCGACGAAGCTGACCGCATGCTGGACATGGGCTTCATTCCGCAGGTGCGGGCCATCGTGGCGCGCACCCCCGCCAAGGAGTGCCGTCAGACTTTGCTGTTCAGCGCCACATTCACGCCGGAAATTCTGGAGCTGACCAAACGTTGGGCGATGGATCCCGTCATGGTGGAAATCGAGCCCGAAAAAGTGGCAACGGACACCATCGATCAGATCGTCTATCTCGTCACGACGGAAGACAAGTACAAACTGCTCTACAACCTGATTGCTGCAGAAGGCGCAGACAAGGTCATCGTGTTCAACAATCGCCGTGACCAGGTGCGCAAGCTGGCGGACAACCTGTATCGCAACGGCGTGAGCTGCGGGCTGCTGTCCGGTGAAGTTGCACAGAACAAACGTGTGCAGACACTGGAGGCCTTCCGGGAAGGAGAGCTGCAGGTGCTGGTGGCAACAGACGTGGCAGGGCGTGGTCTGCACATAGACGACGTGACTCATGTCATCAATTACAGTCTTCCCGAAGAAGCGGAGGATTATGTGCACCGGATCGGCCGTACCGGACGTGCCGGCAATGTGGGCACCTCGATCAGTTTCGCGTGTGAGGAGGATTCCTTCCTGGTGCCGAATATTGAAGAGAAGCTGGGGCGCAAGCTGGCCTGTATCCGACCCGACGATGCATTGCTGGCACCGCCACCGCCTTTCTCGCGACCGACCAAGTTCGTGGCACCGCCGAAGACCGCTGAACGCAGTGGTGGAGGCCGCTCAGACAGCCGCGGCCGTGACAGTCGCAGCAGTCGCCCGCCGCGTCGCTGATTCAGCGGGGCATGGGGATCTGTCCTGACTGGTGGGAGCGGGCTTGCCCGCGAATCAATTGATCGCAGATGTTAGCGGGCAGGGCCCGCTCCTACTGGGATTGCCACCCAGCCTGCCGAATGTACCGCGCCAGCCTGCTCAAGCAGCCGGGCATACTCTGTGGAGCAGCGGTGTTTCGCGACATGATCCAGAAACGTAGAGCCGTCGACATGGCGCACATTGAGGTCATGACCTGCTTCGACAAAGTATTCCAGAAAACGCTCAAACGCGTCCGGCAGCATGCCGCGATACGCTTTCTGCAGAATGTGATAGTCCGCTGGAACGCCTTCGGGCGGCAGGAACTGCAGGAAACTGCTGATGCGCTCGTCAGTCCAGAACTCGTCTCTCACTGCTGGCTGGGTTCGCGCCGCGCCGGTTTTCTTTTCTTCCATAATGAATCGTGATCCTTCTGTAAATCCTCAGGCCTTGAGTTTCTGCTGCAACAAGGCATTCAATTGTTCCGGGTTGGCTTTGCCTTTGGAGGCTTTCATGGCCTGGCCGATGAAGAAGGCGAACACTTTGTCCTTGCCGGCGCGGAACTGTGCCACTTGTTCGGGATTGGCGGCGATCACTTCGTCCACGAGCTGCTCTATCGCGCCAGTGTCTGTCACCTGCTTGAGCCCCTGGCTCTCGATGATTTCATCCACTGAGTGAGTATTGCCGAGCAGCGCTTCAAAGACGGTCTTGGCAATTTTGCTGGAAATGGTCTGATCCTTGATGCGGCCGATGAGGGCGCCCAGTCGCTGCGTACTGACAGGGGACTGCTCGATCTCCAGATCGCTCTTGTTCAGCAGGGCCTGCAGGTCGCCGGTCACCCAGTTTGCAGACAGTTTCGCATCGCCGCAGATCTTCACCACTTCTTCAAAGTAATCGGCCATTTCGCGACTGCTGGACAGCACACCCGCATCATAATCGCTCAGGCCATACTGGCTGACGAAGCGCGCGCGTTTGGCAATCGACAGCTCCGGCAGTTCCGCACGCACAGACTCGATGTAGGCCTCGTCGATCACGATCGGCAGAAGGTCGGGCTCGGGAAAGTAGCGATAGTCGTTGGCAACTTCCTTGCTGCGCATGGAACGCGTTTCGTCGCGGTCATCGTCATACAGACGGGTTTCCTGAATGATGCGCCCGCCGTCCTCGATGATGTCGATCTGGCGCTGTGCCTCATGCAGGATCGCCTTCTCGACGAAGCGGAACGAGTTGATGTTCTTGATCTCGGTGCGCGTGCCAAACTCCGTGGCGCCCAGTTTGCGGACGGACACGTTGGCGTCGCAGCGCATGGAGCCCTGGGCCATGTTGCCATCAGAAATGCCAAGGTAACGGATTATGGAATGCAGCTTTTTCAAATAGGCTACGGCTTCCTTCGCACTGCGCAATTCCGGCTCGGAGACAATCTCCAGCAATGCAGTGCCTGCACGGTTCAAATCGATGCCCGAGAGGCCTTCGAAATCTTCATGCAGAGACTTGCCGGCATCTTCTTCGAGGTGTGCACGGGTGATACCGATGACTTTTTCGCTGCCATCTTCCAGGGTGATCTGCAGACTGCCCTTGCCCACGGTCGGGAATTGCAGCTGGCTGACCTGATAGCCCTTGGGCAGATCAGGGTAGAAATAATTCTTGCGGTCGAACACTGAGCGACGACCGATTTCGGCGTCTACGGCCAGGCCGAACTTCACCGCCATGCGCAGCGCCTGTTCGTTCAGCACCGGCAGCGTGCCAGGCATTGCCAGATCGTAGACTCCGGCCTGCGTGTTGGGTGCTGCACCGAAAGTGGTGCTGCTGCCGGAGAAGAGCTTGCTCTTGGTGGCCAGTTGTACATGTACTTCCAGTCCGATCACTGTTTCCCAGACCATGACTTATACCTCCGGCCGTTGCAGGTGCCAGTCCGTATGCTGCTGGAACTGGTGGGCGATGTTCAGGACGCGTGCTTCAGCGAAGTCGTTGCCGACCAACTGGATGCCGATAGGCAGTGGCTTGCCATTGGGCGCCTTGGCGCTGCCAGCAGGAATCGAGATGCCGGGCAGGCCGGCCAGATTCACACCGATGGTATAGATGTCTTCGAGATACATGGTCACCGGGTCGTCATTCTTCTCGCCTACCTTGAAGGCCGTATGTGGCGTCGTCGGGCCGATGATCACATCAACCTCCTGGAACGCCTTGTCGAAATCCTGCTTGATCAGGCGGCGGATCTGCTGCGCCTTGATGTAGTAAGCGTCGTAATATCCCGCTGACAGTGCGTAGGTGCCCACCATGATGCGCCGCTTCACCTCGTTGCCGAAGCCTTCGCTGCGAGAGCGTTTGTACATGTCTTCCAGATTGGCCGGGTTTGCGCAGCGGTATCCGTAGCGCACACCGTCGAAACGCGACAGATTGGCTGAGGCCTCGGCAGGGGCAATCACGTAATAGGCCGATACCGACAGGTGATTATTGGGCAGATCGACTTCCTTCACGGTGGCGCCCAGACCCTCGAACACTTTCAAGGCAGCCTGCAGCGCCGCTTCCACTTCGGCCCCCAGACCTTTGGCCAGGTGCTGTTTCGGCACGCCGATACGCAGGCCCTTGAGCGGGTCATTCAATGACGTCATGTAATTGGGAGCCGCGCTGTCCACGCAGGTGGAGTCGCGACTGTCCGGGCCCGCCATGACGTTCATCATCAGAGCCGCATCTTCTGCGCTCTTGCAGATGGGGCCGGCCTGGTCGAGGCTGGAGGCGAAGGCGATCATGCCCCAGCGTGATATGCGCCCATAGCTGGGTTTGAAACCGGTGATGCCGCAAAAAGCGGCCGGCTGGCGAATGGAACCGCCCGTGTCAGTGCCGGTTGCCATCGCACACAGGTCGGCGGCTACAGCCGCTGCCGAGCCGCCCGACGAGCCGCCGGGCACGCGCTCAGGGTCCCATGGGTTACGGACCGGGCCAAAGTAACTCGTTTCGTTGGAGGAGCCCATCGCGAACTCATCCATATTGGTCTTGCCAAGCGTCACGGTGCCCGCCGCGTTGAAACGCTCGACCACGGTGGCATTGTAGGGGGCGACGAAGTTGGCCAGCATTTTCGACCCGCAGGTGGTCAGCACATCCTGAATGCAAAAGATGTCCTTGTGCGCCAGGGGAATCCCTGTCAATGGGCCGTGCTCGCCCCGCGCACGCCGTGCATCGGCAGCCGCTGCCTGCGCCAGCGCCAGATCTTCAGTCACTGTAATGTAGGCGTTGTAGAGAGCGTTGTGCGCACGAATGCGAGCCAGATAATCACGGGTAAGTTCCGTGCTGGAAAATTCACCTTTCGCCAGTGAGCGGGAAAGTTCAGCGACTGTTCTGCGAGACATGCTGGAGTGTGTCCTTGGTCCGTGGGGCGCCAATGCGCGCCGTGAATTGTCTGTGGATGGAAAAGAGTCCGGTGCGCGGTGGTCAGTTCACTCGATGACTTTGGGGACGAGGTACAGACCGTCCTGCGTAGCGGGGGCAATCTTCTGCAGATACTCGCGCTGATCGACTTCAGTGACTTCATCCTTGCGCAGCCTCTGAATGGCATCGAAGGGGTGCGCCAGCGGGGCGACATCATGTGTGTCGATGCTTTGCATCTGATCGATCAGCGCGAGGATGGACGAGATTCTGCCGGCGACTTCCTGGGCCTCCGCTGCATCAATGTGCAAACGTGCCAGGTGGGCAATTTTTTCCACGTCCGATCTTTCCAAAGCCATTCCCGATCTCCCAGTGCGACCTGCAGTCCCACAAGCATTTTACGCGGTTTACGCCGCCGTTTTGCGGGGGATTCCCCGTTTTGGGGCAATTATCGATTTGACTCTTGCCCAATATCCCGGCCATTGTTAGAGTGCGTGTCTATCGCCGCAGAGGCCGTGATTATACGGGAAAGAGACCCGTTCAAGGCAACAGTTTCAGGAATTGTCGGCAATATACCGGGTACCGACAAATTCCTCCGACATTCAACTCCTTGTACGAATCCTTGCGCGCCACCTGAATGCTTTCTTCCAGTCTGTGAACAGACGTTCGCGCTCGTGAACTGGAGGACCCCTGTTTTGAGGTTAATTAAAAGTCGATGTTCAAAAGATTCCGTGGAATGTTCTCCAATGATCTCGCGATTGATCTGGGAACTGCCAACACCCTGATTTACATTCGCGGGCAGGGCATAGTTCTGAATGAGCCGTCCGTCGTCGCGATACGCACACACAACGGTCAAAAGACGGTCACCGCCGTCGGGGCTGATGCCAAGCGCATGCTGGGCCGGACGCCAGGCAACATCATCGCCATTCGTCCTCTAAAGGATGGCGTGATTGCCGACTTCCAGGTGACCGAGAAAATGTTGCAGCACTTCATCGCCAAGGTGCACGAGAACAGTTTCTTTCCCCCCAGCCCCCGCGTCCTTGTATGTGTTCCCTGCAAATCCACCCAGGTTGAACGCCGCGCCATTCGCGAGTCCGTCCTCAGTGCCGGTGCCCGCGAAGTCAGGCTGATCGAAGAGCCCATGGCAGCGGCCATTGGCGCTGGACTGCCGGTTGAGAAGGCCAGTGGCTCCATGGTGGTTGATATTGGTGGCGGCACTACCGAAATCGCCATCATCTCCCTGAACGGCATCGTGTACGCGGAATCTGTCCGCATTGGTGGAGATCGCTTCGACGAAGCGATCATTACCCACGTGCGTCGTAATTACGGTAGCCTGATCGGCGATGCCACCGCAGAACGCATCAAGAAGGAGATTGGCTGTGCCTATCCCTCGTCCGGCGTGCTGCGCGAGATCGATGTGCGTGGACGCAATCTGGCCGAAGGGGTGCCACGCAGTTTTACCCTGAACAGCGATGAAATTCTGGAAGCGCTGCAGGAACCTCTGTCAGCCATCGTGCAGGCCGTCAAGAGCGCTCTGGAACAGTCGCCGCCCGAGCTGGCCTCAGACATTGCCGAGAGCGGCATGGTGCTGACCGGCGGTGGCGCGTTGTTGAAAGATCTCGACAAGTTGCTGTCTGAAGAGACAGGCGTGCCCGTCATTGTCGCCGAAGACCCGCTCACTTGTGTGGCGCGGGGCGGCGGTAGAGCGATGGAGCTGATGGACGCCAATGACATGGATTCATTGACCATTGAGTAAACGGTTCGAGGTTCCACCATCAAGACCTTATTCATCAAAGGCGTGTCGCTGGAGTACCGCATCGCTGCGTTTGTGGTGCTCTCGGCGGCTGTCATGTTTGCAGACAACCGCTTTGATTATCTCGACCGTGTCCGTTACACCCTTGGTTTCCTGACTGCCCCCATTTTCTGGGTTGCCGATACTCCCGCCCGCGTGTCCTATTGGATAGACGATGTTTTCGTCTCCCACGGTGATCTCATTGCCGAGAACCAGAGCCTGCGCGAAGAGTTGCTGTTTGCGCAGCGAGAGTTGCAGCTGCTGGCAGGTCTGGCCAGTGAGAACCAGCGCTTGCGCGCTCTCCAGGAGGCCTCTGCCAGTGTCGAAGGCAGCATCCTTTCCGCCGAAATCATCAATGTTTCCAACGATGCCGGTTCGCGACGCATTCTTATCAACCGCGGCAGCCAGCATGGTGTCGTGGCCGGCCAGGCACTGCTCGACGCCCATGGTCTGATGGGACAGGTAGTCGAAGTGTTCCCTTTTACCAGCTGGGTCATGCTGATCACCGATTCCCGTCATGGCACTCCCGTGCAGGTCAACCGCAATGGCGAGCGCGCGATTGCCCGCGGCAGCCGTAGCGAGATCCCGGAGCTCGAACTGGAATACGTGCCGGACACCAGTGACATTCTGGTCGGCGATCTGCTTGTCAGCTCTGGACTGGGGCAGCGTTTTCCAAAGGACTACCCCGTCGCTGTAGTGACCAGTGTCGTACACGACCCGGGGCTGGCGTTTGCCATCATCAAGGCCCGCCCGCTGGCCCAGATGGATCGCACGCGGCATGTGATGCTGCTTGAGTTGCCCACCAACGAGGCGGAGGTGGCCCCAGTGGAAGGGAGTGTACCGGCGTGGGTTGAGGTCACTCAAGGCCAGAAGCCTGTGGAGCCAGGTCCTTCAGGCGTCTCGACAGATGCGGAAATCCAGGTTGACGATGCGGTGTCTCAGACAATCACGGCGGACACAACTGCCGCTGTGCCGGGAGACACTCCTGCGGCAGATTCTGCCACTAGTCCCGAGACAAGCTCCGAGGACATGCCTCTGCCGTCCGAACTCGCAGACATTGTGCCGGAGCCGCCGGCGGGCCAGGATTGAGCCATGGATCAACGTAACAACGCCACCTGGGTGGTCTACCTCACTTTCGTCGTCGCCTTTCTGCTGGCTGTCGTGCCT
>CAISYX010000391.1 GCA_903889815.1 uncultured Gammaproteobacteria bacterium | reverse complement strand
TGCAACGCCCGCATGCTGCCCATTGCCACTGAAGACTGGGTCAGCTCGTAGATAATCAGTGGCAGGGCCAGTTCGTAGACGCGGCTGCCAAAACTCAGCAGAAAGCCGGTGAAAAGCAGGATGACAAAATTCCTGTTCTTCCAGATGCTGTCGGGGACGGCGGATGTCATGAATAACGGCTTATGACCAGTGCTGAGGGCGCCAACCCTACCCCGCGACAGTGGAAATCGCAACCGCTGGCAGGTTTCGGCCTCGGTCTGCAAGCTGCAGTACCGCCAGGCGGTCTGGTCGAGTTACACTCAAATAGACATTCACTGCGGGGACGCGCTGTTGACGAGTCATCACACACCGCATTCGAAGCCAAGGCGCCTTCAGCAAACCAGTACGCTGTCGCGACGAGAGTTCGTGCAGGGGCTTGCCGCAGCGAGCCTGCTGCTGAGTACTGGCGCCCGCCAGGCGGACGCCGCGCCAACTTCTGTGCCTGCGCCCGCCGTGCTGCGGGGCACAGAATTCGATCTAGTCGTGGAAGAGCAAGCCATCAACCTGACCGGTGCCACCCGCATGGCCACCACCATCAACGGCACGTTTCCCGCGCCGACACTGGTGTGGCGTGAGGGCGACACGGTGACCATCCGCGTGACCAATCGTCTGCGGGAGGACACCTCGATTCACTGGCACGGCATCATCCTGCCCTTCGAGATGGACGGTGTCCCCGGCCTGAGTTTCCAGGGCATTGCCCCTGGCACTACCTTCACCTACCAGTTCACTGTGCAGCAGAGCGGCACCTACTGGTATCACTCTCACTCAGGGGATCAGAAGGTCACCGGCATGTACGGCGCCCTGATCATTGAACCCCGCGATGGTGAGCACATTCAGGCCGACCGCGACTATGTCGTGCAGCTGTCGGACTGGTCGGACACGTCGATGTTGAAGGTTTTCCGCACGCTCAAGCAGCAGAGCGATGTGTACAACACCCGCAAGCCCACCTTCGCCGAATTCCTGCGGGATGTGCGTGCCACGGGTCTTGAGGCCGCTGTTGCCGAACGTGCCATGTGGCAGCAGATGCGCATGAACCCGACGGATCTTGCGGATGTTTCCGGCGCAGTCCTCCAGTTCCTGTTGAACGGCAACACGCCGGCGCAGCCCTGGACGGGCCTGTTCACGCCCGGCGAGCGCGTGCGCCTGCGCTTCATCAATGCGGCGGGCAATTCGCTCTACGACGTGCGGATTCCCGGTGTGACCATGACACTGGTGCAGGCAGACGGCATCGATGTGCAGCCTGTGAGTTTCGAGGAATTCCGCTTCGGGCCGGGGGAAACCTACGACGTGATCGTCGAACCGACCCACGACGTCTGCACGATCTTCGCGCAATCCATCGATCGCAGTGGCTACGCCTGTGGCTTCCTCGCCACTACTGCGGGCTTGCGCGCCGCGGTGCCGGAACCAGACCCTGTGCAATGGCTGCAGATGGGCGACATGATGGGGACGATGGATCACGGGGCGCACGGAGGCCAGAGCGCAAGTGCCGCAGTGGATCACAGTGCCCACCTGGCGCCAGCCTCGCCTCTGGCCGTTCCCTCTGCGCAGGTGCGCCACGCCAGCAACGAATTCGGCCCGGGCGTCGACATGCGCGTAGACATGCCGCGCACCTCGCTTGATGACCCGGGCGTGGGGCTGCGGAACAATGGCCGGCGGGTGCTGACGCCGCTGGATGTGCGCTCCTTGCGAGGTCCTTTCGAAACACGCGCCCCGGAGCGTGAGATCGAGCTGCACCTGACCGGAAACATGGAACGCTACACCTGGTCCATCGACGGCCTTGCCTTCGGCGACAGCTCGCCGGTGCACATGCGCGCTGGAGAGCGCGTGCGGGTGATCCTGCACAACGACACCATGATGAGCCATCCCATGCACCTGCATGGCATGTGGAGTGACCTGGAAACACCGCAAGGCGAATTCCTCACCCGCCGTCATACCGTGCTGATTCACCCGGCGCAGCGCATCAGCTTTCTTACCACACCCAATGACCTGGGCCGCTGGGCCTGGCACTGCCACATCATGTTCCACATGGATGCGGGCATGTTCCGCGAAGTCGTGGTGACCGCATGAACTCTGCAGCGCCAGGCCTGCTTCTGATCGCGACCTTCCTTGGCACGCTGGCGCAGGCCCAGGATGCTGCCCCTGCCGATCCCCACGCAGGCCATGTCATGCCGGCGGCGCCCGCCGTCGATCATTCCCAGCACCAGATGCCGGCCACTACTCAGGCCGCTCCGGACAGCACGCTGCCCGCCGGCGTTCAAGATCCCCATGCCTATGCCAACGGCTATGTGGTGGGCTCCGGCGCCTATGCCCTGCCCGGCGGGCATGCAGGCCACATGAGCTCGCACGTCTACAGCGGCGCCTTTGTGCTCGATCGTCTGGAGACTGTCGACTCCGCTGAAGGCCGCGCCACCCACTTCGCCATCGACGCCTGGTACGGCCGCGACTTCCGGCGCTGGTGGCTGCTTTCCGAGGGCGAACACACATCGGGCGAGTCTCTGGAGGCCAGCACAGAAGTGCTCGCCTCGCGTGCAGTGAGCAACTATTGGGATGCGGTGGCAGGTGTGCAACTGGACACGGGCGACTCCGCCCGTTCCTGGC
>CAISYX010000390.1 GCA_903889815.1 uncultured Gammaproteobacteria bacterium | reverse complement strand
TGCGGTGAATGATCGGGGTGAGGATCAGCTCCATGGCGAAGCCCATCTTGCCGCCGTTCACCACGATCGAGGTGGGGCTCGACATGAACGAATCGTGGATCATGTCGAGCAGGTAGGTGAAGTCGATCCCCCACTTCTCGCGAGCACCTTTGCGGAAGTGGATGATCACGAACGATTCATCCGGGGTGGGGATGTCGCGGATCATGAACGGGTTCGATGTATCCACTGTGGGGATCCTCTGGAAGTTGATATCTGTCTGGCTGAACTGCGGGCAGATGTGGTTGATGTAATCCGGCATACGGCGCAGGATCGTGTCGACAGTCGCCTCAGCCGAGTAGCCGCGCTCCTTGTTGTCGCGGGCGATCTTCTGGATCCACTCCAGGTTCACGATCGGCACCACGCCCACCAGCAGGTCGGCCAGACCGGCCACGTCGTAGCCGTCACCCTTCACGCCGCCGTGCAGGCCTTCGTAGAAGAGCAGGTCGGTACCCGTGGGGATGGGCTCCCAGGGGGTGAATTGGCCGGGCTCGAGGTTGGTGCCGAGGCGGGCGTTGTGCTCGGCGGCCTCCTCCACGGAGTGCAGGTAGTAGCGCTTCTCGCCGGTGCCGGTTTCGCCGTAGCTGCGGAACAGCTGCTCAAGCTTGTCGAAGAGGTTGGCTTCGGGGCCGAAGTGGCTGAAGTTCTCGCCCTTCGCCATGGCAGAGGCCATGGCTTCTTTCATGGGGCCGCGCTCGTAGCGGTGGTAGCTGTCGCCCTCCACCACGGCCGGGGTGATGCCTTCGCGCTTGAAGATGTGCTCGAAGGCGCGCTTCACGGTGCTGGTTCCCGCGCCGGAGGAACCGGTGACCGACACGACCGGGTGACGCTTCGACATGCGCGAGATCAGCAGAACTGGGGGGAGTTTGGCAGGTCGTGGTGCCAGCTCCCCGGAACGCTGATCAGCTCAGGTGTGGGTCAGCTCGCCAGTGCGGCCAGCAACTGATCACCCATGGCCTTACAGCCGAGTTGGGTGCAGCCTTCGGCCATCAGATCGCCGGTGCGGTAGCCGCCGGCCAGCACCTGATCCACGCAACGCTCGAGGTCGGCGGCGGCGGCATCTTCGCCAAGGCCTACCCGCAGCATCATCGCGGCGCTGAGCACCATCGCCATCGGGTTGGCCTTGTCTTGGCGGGCAATGTCGGGCGCCGAGCCGTGGATCGGCTCGAACAGGCCAGGGCCGCTCTCGCCCAGGGAAGCCGAGGGCAACCTGCCGATCGAGCCGCTGAGCCTGGCGGCTTCATCGCTGAGGATGTCGCCGCACAGGTTGCTGGTGAGCAGCACGTCGAACTGGCGGGGGTTGCGCACCAGCTGCATGGCGGCGTTGTCCACATACATGTGGCTCAGGTCCACATCGCTGTAGCTGGCGGCGTGCAGTGCTTCCACCTGATCGCGCCAAAGCTGGCTCACATCCAGCACGTTGGCTTTGTCGACACTGCAGAGACGGCCGCTGCGCTGCTGGGCCAGATCGAAGCCCACCTTGGCGATGCGATCGATCTCATCGTCGAAGTAGGCCATCGTGTTGAAGCCGCGCACCCGGCCTTCGCTTTCCACCCGGCCTTTGGGGGTGCCGAAGTACACGCCGCCGGTGAGTTCGCGCACCACCATCAGATCCACGCCCTCGATCACCTCGCGCTTGAGGGTGGAGGCATCGATCAGGGCCGGAATGATCTTCACCGGCCGCAGGTTGGCGAACAGGCCCATGCCGGCGCGTAGACCCAGCAGGCCGGTTTCTGGCCGTTTCTCGCGGGGAAGCGTGTCGTATTGCGGTGAGCCGATGGCGGCGAGCAGCACGGCATCGGCGGCCTTGCAGGCCTCAAGGGTGCTGGCGGGCAGCGGTTCGCCGGTGGCGTCGATGGCGGCACCGCCCATCGGCTGCTCGTTGTAGATCAGCTCAAAGCCGTGCTTGCGGCTCACGGCATCCAGCAGCTGGCGGGCCACGGCCGTGATCTCCGGACCGATGCCGTCGCCGGGGAGCAGGGTGATCCGGTAGCTGGAGGTCATGGCCGAGCGGGTGCTGGGCGCGAGGCTACGCGCCGGCGTGTGCTCGGTTCAGCGTGCTCGGCTCTGAGTTGCTGGGTTCAGGGGGTGCGGTTCTTCTCGAGGCTGCGAATCGCCTTGGTCAGCTCGGGGAGCTTGTTGAAGGCGGCGGAGCAGCGCAGCCACAATCGGTTGGGAATCGCGGGGTAGCCGCTCACCACTTCCCCGGCAGCCACCTCACCGTGGATGCCGGATTTGGAGGAGGCGATCGAGCGATCGCCCATCACCGCCTTGTTGGCCAGGCCCACCTGCCCCGCCAGGATCACCCCGTTACCCAGACGAGCACCACCGGCAATACCGACCTGGGCCGCCAAAGCGCAGCCCTTCCCGGTGCTGACGCCGTGGCCGATGTGCACGAGGTTGTCGATTTTGGTGCCGGCGCCGATGCGGGTTTCGCCCACCGAGGGGCGATCGATGGTGCTGCCGCAGCCCACCTCCACGCCGTCTTCGAGCACCACCAGACCCGTCTGGGGCATCTTGCGCCAGCCCTGAGCGGTGGGCACAAAGCCAAAGCCCTCGCTGCCCACCACCGCATTGGAGTGCACGACGCAGCCGCGGCCCAGGCGTGAGCCAGGGTGCAGCACCGCCCCAGCGTGCAGTTCGCAGGCATCGCCGATCTGCACGTCGTCGTAGATCACCACGTTGGGGTGGATCGTGCAGCTCGATCCGATCTGCACCTGGGCACCGATCACCACATGAGCTCCCACGTGGCTGCCCATGCCCACCACAGCCTCCGGATCCACCACGGCGCTCGCGTGGATGCCCGGGGGCTTGGATTTGCGCGGATACAAGGTGTCCAGCGCTTCCGCGAAGGCCAGGCGCGGATCGCGCAGGGCAATCCAGGCCTGGCCGCGCTCAGTGGCCTGCTGCTGCAGGGCCTCAGCTTCATCGCCCTTGGTAGGCAACAGCACTGCACTGGCACCGCTGGCGGCTAAGGCTGCTGCCAGGGCGTTGCCAGGTTCCAGGAAGCTCAGCTGACCGCGGCCGGATTGATCGAGGGCAGCCGCGCCGCGCAGCTCCGGATCGTCCGCCAGGTTGTGGCTTAGGCCCAGGGTGCCGCCCGCGGCCTGCACCTCGCTCAGGTGGCTGAGCAATTGGCTGAAGCGCATGGGAGCCGCTGAAACCTGGTGGTCGGCCGGATCGTAGGTGGATCGGGCTTGGAGCACCGCAGCCCAGGGATCAGCTTCTGTTGGCTCCGGGTGTGATCACCAGGTGATCGCGGTGCACCACCAGACCGCGCTGGCCTTTGCGCTCCTGGAGCTCATCACTGTCCATGGCTGTGAGGCCACGGGCCAGTTCACGGCCATCCAGGCTCAGCAGCCGCACAGCATCCCGGCGGTTGAAGTCGCCTTCTACGTCGCGCACGCCCACCGCCAGCAGCGAGGCGCCTTGATCGAGCAGAGCTCGCTCAGCACCGGCATCGATGGTGATCGACCCCTTCGGCAGCAGGGCGTGGGCGAGCCAGCCCTTGCGATCGCTCAGCGGGGTCTCGCTGGGGCGGAACAACGTGCCGCGCGGTTCCCCGTCAAGCAGGGCGTTGAGCACAGCCGGGTCGCGGCCATCAGCCAGACGCATCTGAATACCACTGGCGGTCGCGATGCGGGCGGCCGAGAGCTTGGTGGTCATGCCGCCGGTGCCCCAGCGGCCGCCGCCCTTGGCCACGCCGCTGAGGGCTTCCAGTTCCTCCAGGTTGTTCACCTCGGGAATGGGGCGTGCATCGGCATCGCTGCGGGGATCGCCGGAATAGAGGCTGTCGATGTCGGTGAGCAGCACCAACTCATCGGCCTGCACCGCCACCGCCACCAAGGCTGAGAGGGTGTCGTTGTCGCCGAAGCGCAGTTCGTCGGTGGCGAGGGTGTCGTTCTCGTTGATCACCGGCGTCACCCCCCAGGCCAGCAACTGCTCGAGGGTGCGGCAGGCGTTCTGATAGCGGCGGCGCGAGGCCAGATCGCCGCGCGTGAGCAACACTTGGGCCACGCAGCGTTGATGGCGTGCGAAGGCCTGGTCGTAGAGGGTCATCAACCGACCCTGGCCCACCGCTGCAGCGGCCTGTAGCCCCTCCAGTTCCGTGGGGCGTTCGCTGTGGCCCAGGGCCGTGCAGCCCAGACCCACCGCACCGCTGGTGACGAGCACCACCGGCTCTCCGCGACCCCAGAGGCTGCAGAGGCTGGCCGCCAGATCGGCGATCACCTCTTCGGTGTCTCGTCCGCCTGCACCCCGCAGCACGCTGGTGCCCACCTTCACAACCCGCCGCATCCTCATCTCAGCTGAGGGTTGCGCCCGCCAGCCGTGCCAGCCTCACCTCCAGCCGCTGCCAGTGGTCGTGCGGGCACGGCTCACCCTCGGGATTCACCGGCTTCACAAGCACGGTGTAGAGGCCTAGGCGATTGCCGGCCAATACATCGGTGAACACGCGATCGCCCACGATCGCCACCTGGCCATGGGGTAGATCAAGCTGCTCAATCACACGCTGCAGAGGCCCGCGCCGCGGTTTACCCGCACTGGTGGTGTAGCTGACCCCCAGCTGATCGGCCACCGCACCGATCCGGCTGCGGGAGGGGTTGTTGCTGAACAGGTGCAGGGGCAGGGTCTCCTGGGCACGCCGCAACCAGGCCTCCACCGCAGGGGGCAATTCGCTGCCTCGGCGCGGTAATAGCGTGCGATCCACATCCAGCACCAGGGCACGAATGCCCTGGGCCAGCAATTGATGCAGCGGCAGCTCGGCCAGGGTGCCGGGGGCCACCAGGTTGGGCTGCAGCAGTTGTGGCAGAGACAGGTTGCTCACGGTGGGCGGCGCTGCGATCAGCCTTCGCCGAGCTCGCGCTCGTCGAGTTCGGCTTCGATGCGGGGCTGGATCCGCTCGAATTCCTCGCCTTCCACCAGTCGCCCTTCGCCGTTCTCCATGCGTGCCACCACGAAGAAGGGATCGAGGGGAATGAACAGGCCGTATTCCTCGCCCTCGGCGCGAAACTGGATCAGCATCTCGTAGAGATCGCTCTCCTCGTCTTCGTCGTCGGGGTCGATCTCGTCGTCGAGCTCTTCGGGATCGGGCTCTTCCAGTTCACCGCTCACGGTGAGGGTCACAGCCGAGCGCACCAGGGTGAGGTCGTGCTCCTGCAGCACCACATCCGCCATCGAGAGGATCGGTTCGGCGCCGCTGAGCTCATCGATCACCTCGTCGTCGCTGTCGTCATCGGCGGCGATCTTCACCAGGCACACCGGGGTGTCCACTGGGGTGAGCAGGGCGTAGTCGTTGCCGTCGAGCGGGATCAGCTGCTCGAGGAAGCAGAGCAACTGACGCCCTTCGCTATCGCGCACCAGCACGGTGGGCACATCGCCGGCACCGTTGGCGCTGGGACCGTCTGAGCTCATGGGTGGTTCCTTGGTGTCTTCAGGATGCCTGGGCGTCGGCCCCTGAGCCAACGTCTGGGGCCTGCGCGTTCACCGGCGCTGGTTCAGGACCCTCCTGGAGCCACTGCTCCAGCAGCAGCGCTGCGGCAGCGCTGTCGAGGGCGCCGCTGCGGTCGCCGTGGAGACCGTGGCGCTCCGCGGCAGACCAGCTGCTGGCGTACTCATTCACCAGGGCCAGTGGCAGCTCCAGGTGGCGGGCCAGCCGTTCGCCGTAGCGGCGGCAGTGTTCGGCCTGTTCGGTGGGTTGTTGCTGCGCGTCCAAGGGCAAGCCAACCACTAAGGCCGTGATCCGCCGCTGGCTCACCAGCTGGCGCAGCTGTTCCAGGTCGGCTGGGTAGCGGCCGCGTCGCACGGCCGGAAGGGGCGTCACGGTGAGGCCGAGGGCATCGCAGCCGGCCAGGCCGATGCGTTTGCGGCCCACATCAAGGGCCAGGACAGACCGTGGTGCCGGCGGTTTCAATGTCGGCCCAGGGGGGTCGGGATCGGGCGCTGGCCGGGTTGCAATCGGCCCAGCATCGATTCGAGCCTCTGGGCCATCTGGGTGCTGTGCTGGGGCGCGTGACGCCGCCACACGCTGCGTGCCATCACCACCTCTTCACCTTCCGGGGCCATGCCGAGGCTCTGCAGCCAACTGCTGCGCTCGCTGTCGAGCACATCGCTGCGCACCCACAACATTGGTGTTGCAGCCGCGATGATCAAAGCGGGACAGGCAGATGTCATGATTGCTGGCGGAGCAGAAATGGCAACATCTCCAGTGGGACTGGGCGGATTCTGTGCTGCAAGGGCGCTTTCTACACGCAATGAAGACCCTCAAAGAGCGAGCCGCCCCTGGGACAGGGATCGCGATGGATTCGTGCTCAGCGATGGCGCCGGAATAATGGTTCTTGAAGAATACGAACACGCAAGACGACGCGGCGCAAAAATTTATGCTGAGCTGACTGGCTTCGGCATGAGTGGTGACGCCTACCATATGACTTCACCCTCGGAAGGCGGGAAGGGTGCTGCTCTCTGCATGCAGAATGCCATCAGCAGCGCAGGTCTGGATGCACGTGCGGTCGACTATATCAATGCCCACGGCACTTCCACACTTGCTGGTGATCTTGCGGAAACACAAGCGATCAAAAGTGTATTCAAGGACCATGCTTACAAGCTTGCAATAAGCTCGTCAAAATCCATGCTGGGCCATTTGCTTGGGGCATCAGGCGCTGTTGAGGCAATTATCTGTGTGCTTTCCCTCCGTGATCAGGTCATTACTCCGACAATCAATCTCGATGCTCCTGACGCCGAATGTGATCTGGACTATGTCCCGCAGTCCAGTCGCGACGCCAATTTGAATGTCGTGCTGAGTAATTCTTTTGGCTTTGGCGGCACCAACGGCAGTCTGGTTTTCACCCGATTGCCCTAGCGCGAACAACATCGGGCTTTTCCAGCGGCTCTTGAATCTCGGAGGCGACATGCTGGTCAACGGACACCCTCAAGACTCTCTGCCTCTTGCAGACCGGGCCATCCATTACGGCGATGGTGCTTTCGAAACGGTCCTGGTCAGTGAGTCACGTCTTGTTCACTGGTCGCGGCATATGGCACGTCTAAAACGTGCCTGCGATTTTTTGAAGATCCCATTGAATACGCAATTGATTGAACTCGATGTTCGCTCCCTTCTGAAACAGTCTCAAGGCTCTTGCATAATCAAGATCATGGTCACAAGAGGAGCTGGTGGCCGTGGCTACATGCCTCCCGAGCACCCATTGCCAACCCGAATTGTGACTGCACACACTCTGCCATCCGCATATGCAGACCTCTCGCAACGTGGCGTCTGCGTAGTGCGCTGCAAACACCCAGTTTCTGAGAACGCCGCTCTTGCTGGAATGAAGCACCTGAATCGTCTGGACCAGGTTCTGGCCAGCATGGAGCTGCCCGTTGATTGCCAAGAAGGGCTCATGTGCAACTCTCGCGGATTGCTGATTGAAGGCACAAAGAGCAATGTTTTTCTCGCCAGATCAGGCACGTTGATGACTCCGCTTCTGGATCGTTCCGGGGTGGCCGGAATTCAGAGAGAAGTTATTCTGGAGTATTGCTCGCAAAACCAGCTGCAGGTGGCAGTTCGGGAAATTCCGTTTGCCGAAGCAGTCGAGGCAGACGAGATATTCATGTGCAACAGCGTCTTTGGAATCTGGCCTGTTACGGAACTGAGGTGCGAAGGGACCGTGCATCACCTCTCTATCGGGCCCTTTGCGCGCATGCTGCAGAACGCGATGACGGAGCATGCGCCTGATCATGGGTAAACGCCTGCTTGCACTGCTTGCCGGACTCGCCATCATTGTTGCCATCACAACAAGCGGCGGTTATTTGTGGTTGCAGCGCTATCTGGACACGCCATTGCCTATCACCACGACAGTGTCCGTCGAGATTCGTCAGGGCAGCACAATGTCACAGGTTGCAAATCTGATGGCGGAGCAGACGGGACTGCGGTATCCGCGTGCATTTACCTTGTGGACGCGGTACACCGGAATGGATACTGCGGTCAGGGCAGGGGAATTTGAATTGCTGCCTGGCATGACGCCACGCACTGCGCTGGCCTGGCTCCTTGAAGGCCCCTTCGTCCAATACCCTGTGGCATTCATCGAAGGCACTACTGTCCGAGATGCGCTCACAACCCTTTGGAGCAGCCCCAAGCTGTTGCCTACACTGCAGGGCCGCAGTGACGCACAGATTCTTGCAGCCCTGAACAGTTCCAGAGACTCGCTGGAAGGGCTGCTGTTCCCCGACACCTATTTTTACACGGCGGGTGCAACGGACTTGTCTATAGTCCGGCGAGCGGCGCGCCAGCTTGATGAGGTTCTGGCGCAGGAGTGGGACTTGCGGGCCGCGAACCTCCCATATGCCTCGCCCTACGAGGCGCTGATCATGTCCTCCATAATCGAAAAGGAGTCCGGCAGCTACAGTGAGCGAGAAGATATTGCCGGCGTGTTTGTCCGGCGACTTCAATCCGGCATGCGTCTGCAGTCTGATCCGACGGTCATTTATGGCATTGGAGCCTCTTATGATGGCAACATCCGCCGCGTCGACCTCGAAACCACGACTCCGTACAATACTTACCGAATTGACGGACTGCCGCCTTCCCCAATTGCACTGACTGGCCGGGACGCCATACATGCCAGCCTGCATCCAAAGGAAGGCAGCTTCCTGTACTTTGTTGCGCGCGGTGATGGGGGACATGTGTTTTCCTCGACGCTCGAAGAGCACAACGCCGCCGTAAGACGCTATCAACTGGAACAGCGACCACAATGAATGACATTCGAAACACAGGAAAGCTCATCACGCTGGAAGGGGGAGAGGGTGTCGGCAAGACGACCAATCTGCAGTACATCACCCATGTCCTGACATCCCGGGGCATCGATTTGGTTGTCACACGGGAACCAGGCGGCACGAGGCTGGCGGAGAGCATTCGCTCCCTTCTGCTCAGCGAACATGATGAAAAAATCAGTGAAATGACCGAACTGCTGCTGATATTTGCTGCCCGCGCCCAACATCTCTCCAAAGTCATCATACCAGCGCTGACGAATGGCAAATGGGTCGTGTCGGATCGCTTTACGGACGCCACTTATGCCTACCAAGGTGGAGGTCGCGGCCTCAATGAGCAGACCATCGCCCAACTCGAGCAGATCGTGCAAGGCGATCTGCGGCCAGATCTGACACTGGTCCTTGATCTGGCGCCCGAGATCGGCCTTGAGCGAGCCCGCAAACGAGCAGCGCTAGACCGCTTCGAGCGCGAAAAACTGGAATTTTTCAGTCGCGTCCGTGAAGCCTACCGCCACCGGGCTGCGCTTGAACCGCAACGTTGCGTACTTGTCGATGCTTCTCGGCCGCTGGACGAGGTTCAGCATGACATTCTTGAAGCGCTGGAGCGTCTGCTGTGACGCGCGTGCTCGACACAACCCCGTTGCCCTGGCATCGCGAACGCTGGCAACAGGCCGTGGCCTTGTTCAAGTCGGGCAGCGCGGGCCATGCTTATCTGCTCAGCGGCGAAGCTGATACCGGCAAACGCTACTTTGCGATGATGCTGGCTGAATACCTGCTGTGTCGCCAGCCTTCGGCAGAGGCCGCCTGTGCAAGGTGTTCCGTATGTCTTCTCAATGCAGCCGGCAACAACCCCGATATGCTGAGCATCGAGCCAGAAGAGGGCAGCAAGCAGATCAAAGTAGATCAGATTCGCGAGATCAGGCAGTTCCTGGAAACCCGCTCCCACGGTTTCGGCAAGCGCGTCATCATCCTCGACACTGCGGAAAACCTGGGCATCAGTTCCGCGAATGCGTTGCTTAAGGGCCTGGAAGAACCGCCTCAGGATGTCATATTTCTGCTGATAAGTGATCGACCCAAAGCCGTTCTCGCCACCATCAGCAGTCGCACGCAGGTGTTTCGCCTTCCTCGTCCGGAACGCTCCGATGTTCTCGCATGGCTGCTTTTTTCCGGGGCCGCTCAGTCAGCCGCAGACCTTGAACTGATCATAGACCTGGCGCAGGGACGCCCCTTCGTCGCACGTGCCATACTCGATTCGGGCACTGCTGCGCACCTGCAGGAAATTGGTGACACTCTGCTGGCACTGGCGCAAGGCAATGACTATCCAGTGGCAGTGGCAAGCCGCTACAGCAAATCGCAATGCACAGAATTACTGGGCGTGCTGCTCTACTGGCTAAGTGAACTGAGCAAACACCGGCTGACAGGTGCTACAACGCTGCTCAAGGGTCAGTCTCTGCGCGCTGCCGCCTCGCTGCTGCAAGCAGCGGGCACAGACGACAAGCCGCCTGCTGCAGCGCAGACGCACGCCCTGCTGCGTCTGTACTCAGCTGTGGCTGCTGCGCAGGGACAGATGATCGGGTCAAGCAATCCCAATACGCAACTCATGCTGGAAGATCTCTTGCTGCAAATGCGCCGCATTTTCTTGAAAGGGTGATGGAGAGAGTATGGTCGACATGACCAATGAAAGTGACAACAAAGCCGTCAAGCACGGCATCCTTTCACTGACTATCAAGGACAGCAGCGTACTGCATGCGGCATTCATGCCTTTCCTCAAGAACGGTGGTCTGTTCATCCCTACCAGCAAGCAATATGAACTTGGAAACGACGTCTTCATGCTTCTCAAATTGATGGACGAAAGTGAACGAATACCTGTCGCGGGCACGGTCGTCTGGATTACACCCGCACTGGCACAAGGCAATCGTGCCGCTGGCATTGGCATACACTTCAAGGATGCGGAGGGGCGGGTACGCAAGAAAATCGAAAACATACTGGCCGGACAAGTCAACCCGGAAAAACTGACCCACACATTGTGAGAGTAAAGATGATGAAACTGAGAATCCTGCTGCAAGTCGCGTTTGTGAGTCTGGCAGTTTCGGCATGTCAGCCGCAGAATTCGATTGTGGCCCAGACTTCGGGTGCCGACATAACCCAAAGCAGCATGCCGGTACTGCAGGTTCTGAAGAGCCCCACGTGCATGTGCTGCGAGGGCTGGGTTGAGCATGCGAACGACAGGGGCTTTGTATCTCAAATCAGTCATCCGCAGGATTTGAATGCTGTGAAACTGCGCCTGGGCATTCCACCGCAATTGCAGTCATGCCATACCGCTGTATCTGAACAGGGATACGTTTTCGAAGGACATATTCCTGCGAATCTGATTCATCGCTTTCTGACTGAAGCTCCGAATGATGCACTTGGCCTGACAGTGCCAGGCATGCCGGTTGGCAGCCCGGGCATGGAAATCGATGAACAATTTGAGCCTTATGATGTCCTGGTCATGAAGAGCGACGGCAGCACCGAGGTGTACGCCCACATTGCCACGCAAGCTGAGCAGTACTGAATTTTCCGGTCTCGCCAGGGCGCTATAGAAAATCGGTTCTGGAACGCACGTGTTTGGCAATGGCCAGGCTTGCTGTCAGCCCTGGTGATTCAATACCATAAAGCTGCACAAGTCCAGGCAGCCGATGTACGCTCGCATCCTGAATCGCGAAATCGGCCACTGTTCCAGCAGGGCTCGCGAGCCTCGGCCGCAATCCTGCGTAGTCCGGCACAAGAGAAGCCTCCTGTACGGATGGAAAATAGCGGCGGATGGCTTCTGCGAAGAGGGCCCGGCGAGCAGGGTCAACGTGGTAGTCCTGCGCGCTGTCAAGATCGACATCCGGTCCGAATTTTACCTGTCCGCCCAGATCCACTGTTGCATGTATCCCTAAGCCACGCTGATCCTTCTCCGGCACCGGATAGACAAGGTGCGTGAAAGGCGCTGGTGCTGCATAGCGAAAATAATTCCCCTTGCTGATCTGCATCGCAGGCACTGTGCATTGGTCCAGCCCACTAATGCGCTGCGCCAGTGCGCAGGCCTGCAGCCCGGCTGCGTTCACTACACGAGCCGCCGTGAATACATATTCTTCGGCATCTTTCCCGTGCCCGCACGCAGCATCTATCGTGAAGTGCTTCGCACTGGCTTCCATTTTCAATACCCGCGTGCGCGGCGCGTATAGAACTCCGGCTGCCTGCGCCCGGTTCAGCAGGCTCAGCATCAAGCCATGACTGTCAACAATCCCCGAGTCCGGAGAATACAATGCAGCACTTGCCTTGACCAAAGGCTCCATTGCAAGGACATCAACGCTGCTCAGCCATCGCAAAGATGCAACACCATTGGCTGCGGCATTTCGGAACAAAGTTTCCAGATACCCGACTTCGTCGTCCTGGGACACAATCAGTTTTCCCAACTTCCGATGGGCGATGACGTGTCGCGTGCAATAGGCGTAAAGCAGTTCACGCCCCTCGACGCAAAGTGCTGCCTTCAGCGATCCCGGCGGATAATAGATTCCTGCGTGAATGACTTCGCTGTTGCGACTGCTGGTCTCTTGTCCGAAGCGCTCATTCTGTTCAACAAGCAGGATGGAGAAGGAGGAGGGCATAGTGGCAGAGAACTCTTCAGCGACAGCCAGTCCAGCCACACCAGCACCGATGATGCACAGATCGAAGTGGTCCATCTCAGCCTCGCTTCGGCACAGGAAAGATCTGGCGAAATGTCAGATTGACGCGGGGAAGTGCCACACCTTTTTCTTTGGGTATCTGGTGGTGCCAGAACTGCTGGGTTTGACCACTCATGATAAGCACACTGCCATGATGCAGTGGTAAACGCAGAGTTTTGAGTGAGCGATCTGCAATGTGACGCATTTCGAAGGTGCGTGTTGCGCCAAAGCTGACAGAAGCAATCACGGGCAGCGTTCCCAGTTCCCGCTCGTCATCACTGTGCCAGCCAACGCTGTCCATGCCGTTGCGGTAGCAATTGGCCAACAACGCGTTGAACTGATGTCCGCATAAACGCTGCACTCGCTCGCGAATCCGCTGCAACGTGTCTGTCCACGGCAAGGGCGACAGATTGATGCCTGAATAGCTGTAGTGCATACCGGGATCCCCGAACCAGTTCTGCAGGCGGGGAATTGCTATTCGCCTGCCAGCAATAAC
>CAISYX010000389.1 GCA_903889815.1 uncultured Gammaproteobacteria bacterium | reverse complement strand
TAACCCTGACAGCCAGATATTCACCAACCCCCATGAAGCGCTCAATGTGCATGAATGGAGTGTCAGCTTTTTCGCAAGTTTCCTGCCCTTCTGGAATACGGTGATCCTGCTGACATCCAGCGTGACAGTGCATTTTGCCCATACTGCACTCAAGGCAGGTAATCGCAAAGGCCTGATCTCCTGGCTGACCGTGACAGTCGCTCTGGGAGTGCTCTTCCTCGTCCTGCAGGCGTTGGAATACATCGAGGCCTATGAGCACTACGGATTGACCCTGAATTCCGGCATCTACGGATCGACCTTCTTCCTGTTGACTGGCTTCCACGGCTTTCACGTAACCCTGGGGACGTTCATGCTGGCTGTCATGCTGGCCCGCGCCATCAAAGGTCACTTCAAGCCGGATGACCATTTCGGATTCGAAGCAGCCTCTTGGTACTGGCACTTCGTGGACGTGGTCTGGGTAGGTCTGTTCATCTTCGTATATCTGCTGTAAAGCAGAGTATTCCGGTCTAGCAGGCTGGCCGCGATAAAGCGGCCAGCCTGTCAGATTGAAACTTCCTTTCCAAAAAACACTTCTGATTGTCAGCCTTGCAGCCACGGTGCCTGCAGCGTAAGTTCGCCGGTAACCAGGCCGAAAAAAATACAAACAATCATGACAACGGCAAGCGTGACTCTGACTCCCAGCGCGTAGAGCACTCGCTTGGAGCGTCCCTTGTCCTTGTAAAAGAATACGAAGCCAGCGGCGAGACTGGCCAGAATTCCGATCAATAGCAATACTATGATGGCTTTGAGCATGGCGACTCCTCTGTCTGAAAAACTGAGCGCATCATAGCAGACGCCGGATGCACCGGATATTTGGCAATTTTGAATGGGACAAGGCAACTCCATGGCAATGCACTTTTCACCAGGATGGCCCATGACACTCTTTACCGGGATATTTCTCCCGGTACTTGTAATGCTGGGCAACTGGCAACTGGATCGAGAACAAGAAAAACTCCAGCTTCAGTCTTTGTACGACCGCCGCCAAATGGACCTGCCAGTGTCGCTGGCGCAAATAGATTGGAATATGGCAGATCTGTCGTATCAGAAAGTACAAATATCAGGTCATTTCGATAACCAGCGTTACTTTCTGCTGGACAATCGTGTTCAAGACGGACGGGTTGGATACGAGGTCCTGATGCCTTTCGAAGCCCCAAACGGAGAAATACTTATTGTAAATCGCGGATGGATAGCACAGGGCGACTCACGCGCCCAGTTGCCGCTCCTCGAGCCAATAAGCGACCAGATAAGCGTCGAGGGGACCTTGTATGTACCCTTGTCCGAGCCTTACATGCTCAGTGATTTGCAAGAAGCCAATACAGGCACCTGGCCGCAGGTCGTACAAAAGATTGATATACCAGAATGGAGCAATACTCTGGGCGTTGCACTACGGCCCTACACCGTCAGACTGGCGCAGGACAGCGAAGGTGCGTTGTTGGCCAAATGGCAAACTGTCAATATGCTTCCCGAGAAGCACAAGGCCTATGCAGTGCAGTGGTTCACGATGGCAGCCGCCTTGCTGCTGATGTATCTCTATTTTGGAACTCGAAACCCACAACAGCGAATCAAAGACGAGTGACTATGGACGCAAATCTCAAAAACAAACTGAAATTGACCTTTCTGCTGTTGATCACAGCCCTGCCCGTTTCCATGGCGACCATGTCATTCCGAGGAGCCATTGAGGAAGGTGCATCGTCTTCAACTGTAAACAAAGGCAACTTGATCAGCCCTCCAGCAGATATCGGCATCCTGGCAATGCGCAATCTGGACGGTGAGCCCGCTTTCAAGACCTTTGAAGAAGAAATTGCAGCGCTCGCTCCAGGTCAGGACTACGAAATCAGACCCTGGTTGATGATTTATGTGAATGGAGCGGACTGCGATACAGACTGCGAACAGCGCCTCCACTATCTTCAGCAGCTGCATATTGCCCTTGGCAAGAATATTCAGCGCGTCAGACGCTACTACCTGAATACCGATATGCAGCCCTTCTCAGACGAGCTCGCGGAGCGCTTCCGGGCAGACTATCCAAGTATGGGTCTCGCCTACACCGAAAAAGCAACATTGCAGGCAAACCTCCTTTCTTCCGGAGTGACGGTTGAACTTGAATCAAAGTCCTACGTTCTGCTCGTCGATCCTGTAGGCAATGTCATGATGTACTACACGCCGGAGCATACAGCGGAAGAGATAATGACAGATCTCGAAACTCTCCTGCGCTATTCCAGTCTGGGATAAGAAAAACTACTCCACGCCCGAGCAAGGCAGACCAAAAGGCATTCTTCGATCCCGAATTGCCAAGGCGCCCCGATTTCCTGGGAGGATTCCGGGGCGAGCAACACGGCGGCTGAATCAGCTGACTTTCAGTTCTGCAAATGGATTCAGGAAACGCGAATCCACAGCCGAAAGCTGAACCTCCAAATGACGGGACCCCATCATTTCCTTGATGCGAAATTCTTGTTCCTTCTTGGCATAAATCAGAATCAG
>CAISYX010000388.1 GCA_903889815.1 uncultured Gammaproteobacteria bacterium | reverse complement strand
ACGCGTTTACGCAGCCTTGGCACGCAGGCGCCGTATTCATCTTGAGCAGCGCAGAGCGCGCAATCCGACGCTGCCCCCTGTCATCGTGATTGGCAACATTGCCCTGGGTGGCACCGGCAAGACGCCGCTCATAATCGCACTTGCCAGACTGTTGTTGGCCCAGGGTCTGAGGCCAGGGATCGTGAGCCGTGGCGTTGGGGGCAGCAAGGAGCCAGCCAGCGTCACAGCGCTGTCTCGACCAGAGGATGTGGGTGATGAAGCGGTGCTTGTTCACAGGCAGACAGGGTGTCCAGTGCGTGTCGACGCACAGCGTCTGCGGGGCGTCGAAGTGCTGTGCGCGCAAAGTCCCTGCGATGTGATTCTGAGTGACGACGGCCTGCAGCATTATGCGTTGCCACGTGCGCTGGAAATTGTCGTCATTGATGGTGATCGCCTGCTGGGCAACGGCCATTGTCTTCCCGCTGGACCACTGCGCGAACCGCCGTCGCGACTGCGGGAAGTGGACTGGCTGGTTTTCAATGGTGGCACTGCGGGGGGGCAGGACACTGTCGCCAGTCAGGCGGGGTTGCTGGCCAATCACCCGGTGCGCACTTGCATGACCCTGGAACCGGCCTGCTGGGTCAATCTCGCGACAAGTGAACGTGTTGCACTGACTGCGTTGCCCTTGCGTGATTCCGGGGTGCTGCATGCGCTGGCCGGCATTGGCAATCCACAGCGCTTCTTCGACACGGTGCGCGGGCTGGGTTACACCCCGCTGTGTCATCCGTTTCCCGATCATTATCGTTTCGCGGCGCAGGACCTGCAGTTTGCCGCTGCGCACACGCTGGTGATGACAAGCAAGGATGCCGTGAAGTGTGAAGTCTTCGCCGGCTCCCATTGCTGGTACCTTGAAGTAGAAGCCCGGCTGGCGCCAGCGTTCACGACGCCGCTGCTGGCCGCAGTGCACGCTCTGATTGCGGCGCGTGAAGTTCACCCCGGAATTGAATGAGGAGTTCATATGGATCAGAAGTTGCTCGCCATACTTGCGTGTCCCCTGTGCAAAGGACCGCTCAAATTTGACAGGTCAGCAGCGGAATTGCTGTGCTATGGCGATGCCCTTGCCTTTCCCGTGCGTGACGGTATCCCCGTGATGCTGGAAAACGAAGCGCGGCATCTCAGTCTGGAGGAGAGGGAGAACCGCTGATGTCTTTCATCGTTGTGATTCCGGCACGTTTTGCAGCCACGCGGCTGCCGGGCAAGCCCCTTCTTGATGTTGCGGGCAAGCCCATGTTGCAGCATGTCTACGAACGTGCACTTGGCAGTGCGGCTAGCGCGGTTTACATCGCCACGGACGACGAGCGGATTCGTGATGCAGCGCTGCTTTTCACTCCGAATGTCTGCATGACCCGGGACACCCATCAGTCTGGAACGGATAGAATCCAGGAAGTGGCAGTGCAACTTGGACTGGGTGAGGACGCCATCATCGTGAACGTGCAGGGTGATGAGCCTCTCATTCCGCCTGCGGCCATCAATCAGGTGGCGCGCAATCTGCAGCTCAATGCAGAAGCAGGCATCGCATCCCTGTACGAAGAGATCGACTCCAGTAACGAATTCCAGAATCCCAATGCTGTGAAAGTGGTGACCGACGTGCATGGTCATGCGCTGTATTTCAGCCGCTCGCCGATTCCCTGGTGCAACCCTGCTAACCCGGCACCGCTGGTGTATGGCAAGCGCCATATCGGTATATATGCCTATCGGGTGGGCACTTTGAACCGTTATGTCACCTGGGCTCAGGTGCCGCTGGAGATTGCCGAGCGGCTCGAGCAACTGCGTGCCATGAGCCATGGCGTTCGCATTCACATGGACAGGGCGGCAGACAAGATACCAGCCGGTGTGGATACCCAGGCTGATCTAGATGCAGTGCGCGCGTTCCTGCATGCCAAGGGCCAGTGAGAGGGTTCTGGTGAGCAAATCCGTGCGAGTTCTGATGGTGTGTCTGGGCAACATCTGTCGCTCGCCAACAGCCCATGCAGTTTTTCAGCAGCGCGCTGCCAGTGCGGGTTTGCAAACGCAGGTTCAGGTGGATTCCGCCGGCACCGGGGACTATCACATCGGTGCAGCGCCAGATTCACGGGCAATTTCTGCTGGCGCCACTCGCGGCTATGACTTGACAGGGCTGCGTGCACGACAGGTGCGAGCCAGCGATTTCGAACACTTTGATCTGATTCTGGCGATGGACGACAACAATCTTCGTGATCTTCAGCGGCAGTGCCCGTCCGCACATCAGCATAAATTGCACATGTTCATGAATTTTGCAGGATCAGAGAACCGCAGCGTTCCAGATCCATATTTCAACGATGCCGCGGCATTCCAGCACGTGCTCGATCTGGCCGAACGTGCTGCGGATGGGTTGCTGGCCCACATTCGTGTCAATTTGTTGAGCTGAGCCATGCAGGAAAACGTGGAACTACAGGCATTGAATACTTTCGGATTGTCTGCCAGGGCGCGCTATTTCTGTGTTGTTGACACCCTGGCGGCGTTGCAGGGCGCATTGCGATTTGCGCATGAAAAGCAACTGCCCGTGTTCATACTCGGTGGCGGCAGCAATATTCTGTTGCGCGACAATGTGCCTGGCCTGGTGCTGCACATGCTGATCAAGGGCATTGCAAAACTCTCCGAGGCGGAAGGCTCGGTGCGGGTGCAAGTATCCTGCGGCGAGAACTGGCACGCGTTCGTCACTTACTGCCTCGCGCAAGGCTGGCATGGTCTCGAGAATCTTGCCTTGATTCCGGGTAGCGTGGGTGCGGCGCCCATACAGAACATCGGTGCTTACGGGGTCGAGGCGGGGGAGCTTATTGAGTCCGTGACAGCTCTTAACACAGTGACTGGCACGATAGAAACGATTGCTGCCGCTGATTGCGCGTTCGCGTACCGCGACAGTGTCTTCAAACGGCAATACAGGGGCAGCAGAATCATCCTCAGTGTGGTGTTTCTGCTGCATCGCTCAACCAAGGTGAATGTCAGCTATGCCTCGCTTGCGCAGGCTCTTGCAGGCACGCCGGCGCCGCAGCCAGCGGATGTCTTTGCGGCAGTGGTGGCAATTCGCCGCAGCAGACTTCCTGATCCTGCGCTGCTTGGCAATGCCGGCAGCTTCTTCAAGAACCCCGTGATTGGCATTTCTGAGTATGCAAGTCTGCAACAGCGCCATGCTGACCTGCCGGGACACGAATCCAGTGATTCTGACGTCAGGCAGGTAAAAGTGCCGGCAGCCTGGCTTATCGAACGCGCCGGCTGGAAGGGCAGGCGACTTGGCCAGGCGGGAGTCTACGAGAAGCAGTCTCTCGTTCTGATCAATCATGGTGCTGCCCGCGCCGAAGAGATTGTTGCGCTCGCACAGGCCATCTCCAGGGATGTCGAGCAGCAGTTTGGCATCCTTCTTGAACCCGAAGTGCAATGGGTGCCGGGCACGAAGCACGGTGATTTCGCAATGTACTTGCCACAGGAGCTGTGATAAACATCCAGCCGAGGCGTCCCATGAAGAAAACACCAGGCAACGGCAACGTGATTCGCGTGCTGCTGATCGATGACTATCAGCTGCTGCGCCATGGCCTGTCCGCGCTAACGACAAGGAGCTGTGCATGTCTGTAGTCGCAGAGGCGGACCATGTCGAAGATGCCCTGATAACGCTCGACCTTGTGGAAGCCGGAATTGGAGTAATTCACCTGAAGAACGCTGGTCTCGCTGGCCTGGAAATGACTCAGTGCATGCTCCGCGCGCACCCTGCGCTGCGGATTATCGTGATGATCCCGCTGAGTCTGGGTGTACAAGCTTCGCGCATGCTCGGTGCGGGCGCCTCTGCCTGCGTGACGCCGTGCATTACCGAACAGGAAATGCTTTGGTCACTGCATCTGGTGCATAGCGGGCAGCGTCGCATCAGTAGACGCATTGCTTCGCATTTCGAGCGCCAGCCAGCCCTGGAACAACGCACTTGTCCATTTGACCAGCTGTCCGAGCGCGAGCTGCAGATTGCGCTCATGCTAGTGGATCACCAGAAAGTAAACAAAATTTCCGAGCATCTTTGCATCAGTCGGAAGACTGTCTACTGTTATCGCTCCAGGATTTTTGCCAAATTGAATCTGAGCAGTGACGTGGAGTTGACGACACTGGCAGTCAAGCATGGACTCAGCGATGCCTTCAGCGCAGACAGTGTCACTCGTTAGTTCCGCATTTGACCCAAAGGCAACCATTGCCAGCCTGACAACTCGCCCAGGTGTCTATCGCATGCTCGATGGGCAGGGTGGCATTCTCTACGTGGGCAAGGCCCGCAATCTCAAGAAGCGCGTAGGCAATTATTTCCGTGCTTCGGGCCTGGACACCAAGACCATGGCGCTGGTGGCGCGCATTTGCAATATCGAAGTGACGATCACCCGCAACGAGACCGAGGCGCTGTTGCTGGAGCAGACGCTCATCAAGCAGCACAAGCCTCCTTACAATATCGAGCTGCGCGACGACAAGTCCTATCCCTACATCATGCTCACGAGCCGCGATGAGTTCCCGCGACTGGCCTTTTACCGTGGCCTCAAGCGCCAGGATGCCAGTTACTTCGGGCCCTATCCCAGTGCCAGTGCGGTGCGGGAGAGTCTGGCAATACTCCAGAAAGTCTTTCGGCTGCGGCAGTGTGAAGACAGTTACTTTCGCAATCGCACCCGGCCGTGCCTGCAGCACCAGATTGGTCGCTGCACGGCGCCGTGCGTTGGACTGGTTGCGCAGGAGGATTACGCACAGGATGTGCATTTTTCGAAGTTGTTTCTGGATGGCAGCAGTGACCGGCTCATCAAGGAGCTGACTGCAAGAATGGAGGAAAAATCAGCCGCACTGGACTTCGAACGTGCTGCCGCAATACGAGATCAGATCATCGACTTGCGCCGCATTCACGAGCAGCAGTATGTGTCGGATCAAAGCAGCGATGCCGATGTACTT
>CAISYX010000387.1 GCA_903889815.1 uncultured Gammaproteobacteria bacterium | reverse complement strand
CGGCCGGGTAGTCAGCAACAGCCCCGATGATGTCCATCAGCAGACGCTCCTGGCCCAGGCGTTTGAGCACCATGATGGCCATTGGCGCGGGACTGCCCTGCCCCGTCACCGCCACGCACTCATAGCCGCCCTCCGCCCACTGGGGGTGTGAGCAGTAGCGGTAGCGCAGGTAGTCCAGATCGCGCAATCCGACAATGCAGCCGCGCAGGTCTGCGGCCATGCGTGCCCAGCAGGCAGCCACCGGGTCGACCGCAGACGCAAGGTCCAGCGCAAAGGGCGCCACGTGCAGGCTGCTGTCTGTCTCAGCCACTGTGCGCGGGTAATGTATCTCGATGAAACTGTCCGTGACGTCGTACAGGCCCAGCCTGCAGGCCATGCGCAGCACGCGGATATTCGGGAAGCCGAAACCCAGCAGGTGCTCGGCGCAATTGCCGATCTGCTGTTCCAGAAAGGTGGCAGCCGTCTTGAAGAACAGGGTGTCACGACTGACAAAGCTGCGGTGCTCGGGCATCACCATCACATCGCAGATCTGGATCGCCCTGGCGCGGGCGCCGAAATACAGAATGTCGCGCGGAGCGCCTCCGTAGTGGGCCACCAGTTCGCCCTCCTGCCGGGCGCTGACTGCGCGGCCACGGCCATTGCCGTATTTCCACTGCCAGACGGCCGGATTGAAGCTCACTTCGAAACTGCGCTCGAACAGGGGCTGCACTTCCTGCAACGTGAAGGAGTGGGCATTGCCATACTCCGTCTGGCTGGCATCGAGGGGGCCGCGCCGCAGATCGAGCAGGGTGTAGCCCAGCCTGGCGCTGGCGTAAGAGTCAGCAAGCACCAGCATTCGGGCGTGCAGGGCGCTGAGATCCGCGGCCGGCACTGTCAGCTGTTCACTCAGCGCATGCTGCTGTGCATGCAGCCACTGAGCAAACAGCGCCAGTCCCGGCGCCACCTGGCGCCCGAGTTCGCGCTGGCGCTCGACACGAAATCCGCAGCGCTCGGCGAGGCGGAGGAAATTGCTCAGCAGTGGCCGGGACTCCGCGCGAATGACACTGTCGTCCAGCAGAAACTCGTCGGCAATCAGCAACTGACCGCCGTCAACAAGCCAGGCATTGGCGCGGGACAGCAGCAGGAGCGGGTCGTAATACTGCGCCGATTGCTGCAGCAGCAGGATGTCGAAGCGCGCTGGCGGCACGTAATCCTCCAGACCCTGCAGCACACACAGCGCCTTTTGTTCCGGCAGTGCACTGGCGGTCCTCCACTCTTCCTCGATGCCGGTCAGTGCTGTGACGTCATAGCCTTGCGCCGCCAGGTCACGGGCAAACGTGCCCGCGCCGCAGCCGATTTCAAGGACCCGCGCGGACGGCGGCAACATCAGAGCCTGCAGCTGATCCTGCGCCCGGCGCTGCGCTGCCCCATAGGACAAGTGCGAGCGCTCCTGGGCATCGTATACGCCAAAGTGCAGGAACTCGGGCGTCTCGCCAGTGGCAAGGGCGAGGGTCTGCGCGTACACGCTCAGAGGAAAGGGCAGATTGCGGGGGTTCATGGACTAGGGTCGGACGCGCCGTTGAGGAACAGGCTGCACTATACCCCACCCGCACTGCACGGTGAAACGGCCGCGTTCCTGCTGCATTTTGTCGCATCCTCTTGCAGGCGGACCTGGGGTAGAATGCCGGCATGACTAGCCCTAGCAAACGCCTCACCCTGCGCGAACGCGCGCTGGAGATACTGCGTCCGGAAATCGCCGGCACTGAAAGCTCATCCCGTCAGGCTCTGCAGCGCGTGCTGCTGCTGCGCCTGCTGGTGACCTTGCTCAGCCTTATTGGCGCGGCAATCTTCCACGCTTTCTCGCCTCTGAACGTCTCCGTGTTGTTCCTGATGGCAGTGGTGGCAGGCATTGCGGCATCCATCGTGCTCGGCTACTGGCGCTTGCGCAATGCCGCACTGATCTCGCAGAAGGAGTTGTTCGCGCAGCTGATTCTGGACGCTGCCTTCCTGATTCTGCTGTTGTTCTATACCGGCGGCGCCAGCAACCCGCTCATCTCGTATCTGCTGGTGCTGCTTGCAGTAGGCGCCACGCTGCTCATCCAGTGGTATGTCACGCTGTTTTCCATCGGCAGCATTCTGGTGTACACCCTCTTTCTGCTGAGCGAACTGCAGAACGAACACTCCGACCACATGATGGCCAACTTCCAGCTGCATCTGGTGGGCATGTGGGTCACGTTCGTGCTCAGCGCCGTGCTGATTACGCTGTTCGTGACGCGCATGGCAGCGGCTATCCGCAGTCGTGAAGTCACCCTGGCCAAGGCGCGCGAGAACGAAATGCGCAATGAGCAGCTGGTGGCCATCGGCACCCTGGCAGCG
>CAISYX010000386.1 GCA_903889815.1 uncultured Gammaproteobacteria bacterium | reverse complement strand
TCAACTCCACAATCAGTCTTTGCGCGAGTGGAAGAGTGCCCAGATGCGACATGATGACGGCATTGCGCAGTGATTCGTCCAACTGGGCCAGAGGGTCCTGTTCCGGCGCATCGGTGTTGCGCTGCGCCTGCGCTTCCAGCATGTCGCTGCCATGTTCCAGCGCACTGTCCAGTGAACTGAACAAAGGCCGCCGACGGTTCATGTCGATCGCCTTGTTGTGCGCGATCCTGAACAGCCAGGTCGTGAACAGCGATTCCCCGCGAAATCGATGCAGATTGCGGTACACCCCCAGAAACACATCCTGCATGAGGTCCAGAGCATCAGCCGGATTGCCGGTTAGCCGCAGGCTGAAGTTGTACACCTGGGTCTCGTGGCGCCTGACAAGATTGTCCCAGGCCCGCGCAGAACCCTCGAGGGCAGCGCGGATCAAGGCATCATCCTGATCTGCAACACTCATACGACAAGGCCCCGGGGAGACAGTGACAGGCAGTGACATCGACCGGGCAGGATGAGCGTGCCGGCGAGGTCTGCGATGAAAAGAATCCCAAGGATAATGTGTTTACGCGAATAGTCGCAACACGGGGGAAGATAGTTTGAGGGAGAGGAAGATTCTGTGTTCTGCAGCGCCGGGAGCGCAGCCGTTCGGTGGCGCGAAACGCAAGTATCGACGGGAGGGCGTGGCGTGTCAGGACCGTCTGCCGCCAGGGATGGCGGCAGCCGAGCCTACAGGGACGTACTTGTGGCGTGTCCTGACATGCCATGCCCTCCCGGCGATACCTTAAACGTCACGCCACCCGGCGGGCCTGGCTCTCGCTGATCAGCTGGCTGGCTGCGCGCAGCAGGGCGTTCAGGGACGAGGACACGATGTCGCGGCTGATGGCCACCCCTGTGTAGCGCGTGGCATCGCACTTGAGCTGGATATACGTGACCGCTTCTGCATCAGCACCCTGCCCCAGAGCATGCTCACCGTACTCCATGATCTCGAAGTCAACACCCGTGGCCTTCTTCAGCGCTTCCACGAAAGCATCCAGCACGCCATCACCTTCGCCTTTGACTTCAAGATATTCATCGAAGCAGCGGATGCCTGCTGCAAAGGATTCGCGCCCGTTTTCGTTGGCGCGCTGCATACTGAACCCGTCCAGCCGCACAGGCTGTGCTTCACTCAGGTAATGCTCGCGGAACAGCGACCAGATGGTATCCGGGGAGATTTCCTGCCCGGTGTCCTCAGCACGTTTCTGCACCACGCGGCTGAACTCGATCTGCAGCCAGCGCGGCAGTTGAAAGCCGAACTTGCTGGCCAGCACATAGGCTACGCCGCCCTTGCCCGACTGGCTGTTGACCCGGATGACGTCCTGATAGGTGCGTCCGAGATCGCGTGGGTCTATCGGCAGATAGGCGATCTCCCAGGTACTGCCCTCTTCATAGAGGTCGAGACACTTCTTGATAGCGTCCTGGTGGCTGCCGGAGAACGCGGTGAACACCAGATCGCCTGAGTAAGGCTGCCTGGGGTGTACATCAATCTGAGTGCAGCTTTTGACCACAGTCACGATCTTGTCCATATCCCGGAGGTCCAGCTCAGGGTTGATGCCCTGGCTGTACAAATTCATCGCCATCACCACGATGTCCATGTTGCCTGTGCGCTCGCCGTTGCCCAGCAAGGTGCCCTCGACGCGGTCCGCGCCGGCCATGACGGCCAGTTCGGCGGCCGCCACTGCACAACCGCGGTCGTTGTGGGTATGCAGGCTCACGACCACCGAGTCGCGATTGTTCACATGCCGGCAGAACCACTCGATCTGATCGGCATATACATTGGGTGTTGCCATCTCCACGGTGGAGGGCAGATTGAAAATGACCTTGTTCTGCGGCGTCGGCTGCCATGCTTCTGCCACGGCATTGCAGACTTCCACGGCGAATTCAGGCTCCGTACCCGTGAAACTCTCGGGCGAGTACTGGAATGTCCACTTCGTCTCAGGCGCCAGGTCGGCGCAGCGCTTCACTTCCTTTGCACCATTCACGGCAATGGCCTTGATGCCGGCCTTGTCCAGCTTGAAGACCTTCTCGCGCTGCACCACCGAGGTAGAGTTGTACACGTGCAGAATCGCTTTCTTCACACCCTTGAGAGACTCGAAGGTGCGCTGGATCAGCTCCGGACGCGCCTGCGTCAGTACCTGCACCGTCACGTCATCCGGGATGCGCTTGTCCACCACCAGGCTGCGCACGAAGTCGAAGTCCGGCTGCGAAGCGGCAGGGAAGCCGATCTCGATCTCCTTGAAGCCCACCTCTACCAGAAGGTCGAACATGACCTTCTTCTGCATGACCGACATGGGCTCGATCAGTGCCTGGTTGCCATCGCGCAGATCCACACTGCACCAGCGCGGCGCCTTGGTGATGACCTTGTCCGGCCAGGTGCGATCGGGGATCGCGATGGGCCGGACAGGAAGGTATTTGCGGTGATCGTACATGCTGCTCTCCAACGGGAATCTGCGGGTTTCGATGGAGCATAGAATAGTCATGGCGCCGGAGTGAATCCACCGCTATTTACCCATTAAATACCATTAATACATTACTTTTTATCTAATAACTTTATATTAATTAGTGTTTTCTTCCATATATAGTAGAATTGAAGGCAGGCTTCACTTTCGAAATACTCGAGGAGTATCGGCATGGACAAGCTCGACAAACGCATCCTGCGCGAACTGCAAAGCAACGGCCGGCTCACGAATGCGGAACTGGCCGAGCGCGTCGGTCTGTCTGCCACGCCCTGCGCACGCCGCGTCAAGCACCTGGAAGATGAAGGCGTCATCGAGCGCCACGCCATTCTTCTGAACGCCTCAAAGCTAGGCTTGAAACTCAACGCCCTCGTACAAATCAGCATGGACCGACATACCCCGGACCGTTTCGAACACTTCGAAGCAGAAGTGCGCAAGTTGCCCGAGGTGACGGAATGCCTGCTGATCACCGGCCAGTCGGCCGACTATCAGTTGAAGGTGGTTGTGCCGGACATGGAGGTCTATCACGAGTTTCTGCTGAACAGAATTACCCGCATCGAAGGCGTCGCGGATGTGCATTCCAGCTTCATCATGCGCAAGGTGATCGACACCACGGAACTGCCCCTGAATCACATTCCCGACTCAGTGCGCTGATGGCAGGGAATGTCGCTCAGAAGAAGCGCTTCACCTTGTCCTTGTAGGAGCGACTCATCTTCAACGACGAGCCATTGCTGAGTGTCAGATGAAATTCGCCATTGATGTGGGAGGACACTTTCTCGACGCGGTGCAGATTCACGATGGTGGAACGGTGCACCCGCTGGAAGATGTTCGGGTCAAGCTGCGCCTCCAGCTCTTTCATGGTGGTGCGCATGATATGGGTCTGGCCATTGACGTGCACGCACATGTAGTCGCCGGCTGCATCCACCCAGTCGATGTCCTTCACCGGCACGAACGTGGTGGACGACCCATCCTTTATCGCGATGCGATCGGAGTACTGAGAATTCTCGCCGACACTCTGCAGCAGCTGGTTGATGGCGCTGCTGGATTTGCCTGTCAGCTTGATCACGATATCCAGAAGGCGCTGCTTCTCCATCGCCGCCTCTTTGCGTGACACATGCTCCGTTACCTTGGTGATGGTGTTTTCGAGCCGGTCATCCTCCACAGGCTTCAGCAGATAATCCACTGCATTCGCCGTGAAGGCATCCACGGCAAATGCATCGTAAGCGGTCACGAACACGATGGCAGGCATATTGTCCTGCTGGAGTCTTTTCACTACGTCGAACCCCGTGAAGCCGGGCATCTGAATATCCAGAAACACCAGGTCTGGCGCAAGCTCGGCAATGGCCACCAGCGCCTCCTTGCCGTTCTGACAGGATTGCACTACCTGAATCTGCGGGTACTTCTCGAGGCGCATGCACAGGCCGCTGCGGGCGAGCGATTCATCATCTACAACGATCGCTCGAATCGTCCGGCTGCTTTCAATCTGTTTCATAGGGAATTTCAACCGTTACCTTGCAACCCGTGGGCGCGCGTGACGAAAAAGTAAGGACGTGTCGCGCACCATAAATTTCCTTGAGACGATTGTGTATGTTTTTGAGACCAACGCCCGATGTGCTCGCTGAGTTGCCATGCAAGAGCACTTCCGGATTCTCAATGCCGGGCCCGTCATCTTCCACAAGGATGGTCAAGCGACCTTTGTCCACGTTTGCGGTGATCTGCACCAGGCCGCCCGCTTCACTGCGCGCGATGGCATGCTTGATGGAGTTCTCCACCAGCGGCTGCAGCAGCATGCCAGGCACGAGCCCCCGTTCCGCTTCGGGGCTGATGTGCAATGCAATCCTCATGCGCTCCTCGAAGCGCACCTTCTCGATTTCCAGATAGAGCTTTACGGAGGCGATTTCAAATGCCAGGGGCACCTGGTCCAATGGATCATTGTCGAGTGAGTAGCGTAGAAACTTGCTCAGGCGAGTGAGCATAATATTGGCCAGCTCTGTCTCGCGTTGCAGCACCAGCGTGGAAATGGCATTCAAGGTGTTGAAGAGAAAGTGCGGATTCAGCTGATAGCGCAGCATGCGCAGCTGCGCCTCATGTGCCAGCGCTTCAGAGCGCAGACTCTTTTCCTTCTCTACCTGAAACAGCTGGTAATATTTGATGCAGAAGTACAAAACGCTCCACGACAGCAGCAGCGAATATGAGAAGGGCAGTACGTCGATGAAACTTGACAGTCCGTAATCCGTGAGATCCACGACGCTGCCCACTTCGGTTTCCGTAATCAGCGTCTTGATGGGCTGCCAGATCAGCGAAGTCAGCAGACACCCAAGCAGCGCTGTCGCAATGCGGATGCCAACGCGCATGTCCCAGGCACAGGAGTAAGCATTGCGCAGCGCGGTACTGAGCACCACACCCACCAGTGCGTCGAGAATGAAGACGCCAGTGCGCTCGACCATGTACTCAGCAGGCACAAAGCTGAGATCGCGCAATACCAGCAGCAGTACCCAGCCACTCCAGCCGATCAACTGCAGTATCCAGAATTGCGTATGGCGATTCGGTCTGAGATTGCTGGCACTCATCGGGAGCGGGTTCCTGAACGTCAACGGCAGTAGCGTTGAAGCGGAAACTGCCGGTCGCTCAGCGCCCGGCAGTTCAGACGACGGTCAAGGCAGCAGCGCAGCGACGGCTTCTCTTTCTTCCGTCAGCTCCTGCTCAGTCTTCTGCATCAGATTGCGGCTGAAGTCATTGATCGCCAGACCCTGCACGATGGTGTATTCACCGTTGGCACAGGTCACCGGGAAGGAATAGATCAGGCCCTTGGCGATGCCGTAGCTGCCATCGCTGTGAATGCCCATGCTGACCACTTTGCCGTTGGTGCCCAGCGCCCAGTCGCGCACGTGTTCGATGGCGGCGTTCGCGGCAGACGCTGCGCTGGACAGGCCGCGTGCCTTGATGATGGCTGCCCCGCGCTGCTGCACGGTAGGAATGAAGTCGGATACCAGCCAGGTCTGATCGACCAGGTCCGTGGCCTTCTTGCCCGCCACTGTCGCGTGGTGAACGTCAGGATACTGGGTGGAAGAGTGATTGCCCCAGATGGCCAGACCCGCCACGTCGGTGGAATGCTTGCCAGTCTTGTTGGCCAGCTGCGCGACGGCGCGGTTGTGGTCCAGACGGGTCATCGCCGTGAATTGCCCGGGATTCAGGCTTGGCGCATTGCGGAAGGCGATCAGCGCGTTGGTGTTGGCCGGATTGCCGACCACCAGCACTTTCACATTGCGGCTGGCCACATCATTGATGGCCTTGCCCTGCACCGAGAAAATGGCCGCATTGGCTTCCAGCAGATCTTTGCGCTCCATGCCCGGGCCGCGGGGACGTGCGCCTACCAGCAGACAGTAATCCGCGTCCTTGAACGCGACGTCCGGCTTGTCGGTCTGCACGATGCCGTGCAGCAAGGGGAATGCGCAGTCTTCAATCTCCATGGCGACGCCCTGCAGAGCG